>JAQTNZ010000392.1 GCA_028713595.1 Methylovulum sp.
CAATATGAATGCGGCCAGTGCCCCCGCCCATTTGCTTTGCGCTCCCGCTTGTTCATTGGCGGTACTGGCGGAAAATCCGGCACCGACCGGCATCCCTTGCAACAAGCCTGAAACAAGATTGGCTGTGCCTAAGGCAAACAGTTCGCGGTTAGGTTCTACAGCGCTGCCATGATTAAGGGAAAGGCTACGGATACTGCCCCAGGATTCGGCGACGATAATGACCAGTAACCCTAAGGACAATTCCGCCAATTGTAGCCATTTTTCCAGAGCCAATTGCGGCAAGATCACTTGTGGTGCTTTGATTAGCACCGGCCCGACCACCGCCACCTGTAAGTCGGCAAGGTTTGCTGTGCCACTTAAAACGATACCGGAAACTAAGACCACAAAAGCCCCTGGTAGGGTAGGCCAACGTTTTAATAGCAATAATAACAGCAGGGCGCAGCAACCAATGGCCGCGCTCCAGAAATTCCATTCATGAACATGAAGGAGCAGTTCAATGGCAATGCGCAAAGGGTCGGCGACCTGGACTGGGATGCCCAGAATAATCGGCAATTGTTTAGTGATGATGGTTATTGCCAAAGCAAACGAGAAACCATGCAGTACAGGGCGCGAAACAAAGGCTGATAGCCGTCCGAGTCCGGCTTTGGCAAAACCCAACAAACCAACGCCTGTCAATATCACTAAGGCAAATCCTAAACTTGCCGCTGAAGTGCTGCCTTGCGGACGCAAGGATAAGACCACCGCCGCCATCAGCGCCGCCGCCGATGACGTGGGGGCAACGATGGCGAATTGGCTGCCGCCTAGGTAGGCATAGCAAATTAAACCGACTAATAAGGCCGTTATTGCATGTTGGATGGTTAAATGGGCAATGGCGGCATAAGCGATGGCTTCAGGCAACAAAATACTGGCAACCGATAATCCGGCCACCATATCCGCGATTAATAGCCATTCCCAAGGCGGCGCAGCCTTTTTTATGAGGTTATGCAAGATCATATAATCTTACATTTGATTAATGCGTCCTCATTGGTTTCATAGATGGCGCACAAACGATGGTAGCCATCGGCAATGATGAGTTTACCGTTCTGTTGATCCCTGAGTATCAGTAACGGTGATAGCATCTTGCCCTTATGTATTTTTTTTCGGTCTTTCTCGACGTGGGAATTGCTCACGCCCAATAATGACAGTTGGGAAGCCCTGAATATGTCCTTAGCCTTAAACTCCACAATGAGGGCAGCCTTAAGCTTAATAATCATTTCGGTGACTTTTTCCTCGCCGTAAAGGAGGGTAAGATAGGATTGGGCGGCAGAGTAATCATGCGCTTCCACATCGGGAAGCCATCCAATCTTTGGTGTTGTCGCTTTAGTCATTTAAGTCAATGCCCAGCACCTTAACGGCATGGGCCATGATCTCATCGGGGTTGAAAGGTTTGGTGATATACATGTCGGCACCGACTTCCTTGCCTTTTTCCTTGTCGTATTCTTGGCCTTTGGCGGTCAGCATGATGATGAACACATCTTTCAACTGCCATTCTTGTTTGACTGTCCGGCAGACTTCGAAGCCGTTCATTTTTGGCATCATCACATCCAAGAGGACGAGGGCAGGGCGTTCTTCTTCGATAATGACCAAGGCTTGTTCGCCATTTTCGGCCAGAAAAAATTCCACGTCGTAATCTTCCAACTCTTCTAGGGTTTGTTCCAGTAAGAGCCGGATATGGGGTTCGTCATCGGTAATCAGGATTTTTTTGTTCATAAGTTTACAAAAGTCGGGTAAATAGTTAAGGCCAGATCAGATATAACGTGAGCGCAACATCTGTGCAGCACTTTCATCCAGCAATTCGCGGCGGCGCACGTTTTCAAAGCGGGCCAGCAAATCATCGACGCGCAGCCGCTGTTTCTGTTCGTCCCTAAAATCATGCAGGACATTGCCACGGTGCATCATGATGATACGGTCGCCAAGATTGACGGCCTGCTGCATGGAATGCGTCACCATCAGCGTGGTCAGGCCTTCGCGTTGGATAACCTGATCGGTTAGGGCGATCACTTGGTCGGCACTTTTAGGGTCTAGGGCGGCGGTATGTTCGTCCAACAACAGCAAGCGAGGTTTGAGCCAAGTCGCCATCAGCAAGGTCAAGGCTTGCCGCTGGCCGCCCGACAACGAGCCGATGGCACTGTCCAAACGGTCTTCCATGCCCATTTTCAACTCGCGGACACGGTCGCGCAATTCGTCCCGCAAGTGCCGTGAATGCGCCCAGCTTAAGCCACGGAATTTGCCGCGTTTGGCCGCTAGCGAGAAGTTGTCCAAGATGGACATGTTCGGGGCGGTGCCGGAAAACGGGTTCTGGAACACCCGCCCGATCAGGGCGGCACGGCGGTGTTCCGGCCAAGTGCTGACATCGTGTCCATCCAGTTCTATGCGTCCGGTGTCAATGGCGAAACTGCCCGCAATGGCATTGAGCAGGGTGGATTTGCCGGAGCCGTTGCCGCCTAGGACAATGACGAAAGCCCCTTCGGCAATATCAAGATTGATGCCGCGCATAGGCCGGACCTCATTGACCGTGCCGGCATGGAAAGTTTTATAGACTTGGCTGAGGCGCACCAACGGGCGGCTTGCCGCCAAGGCGGTGTTATCAGGATTCATACGGCCCCCAGCTGTTTGCGGGCGGTCAGTTTGCCCATCATATCAGGTAAGATCAGGGCCGCGAAGACGAAAGCGGCCGTCACCAGTTTCAGATCATTCGGGTTCAGGCCGAATGACAAGGCAATCGCCACCAACTGCCGGAACAGGATGGAGCCGATAATCGTGCCGGCAATGGCAATCCCGACACTGCTTGCCCCGGTCAACGCTTCGCCGATAATGACGCTTGCCAAGCCCCACACCACCATGCCGATACCCATTTGCACGTCGGCAAAGTTTTGGTATTGCGCCCATAACGCCCCGGCTAGACCGACCAAGCCATTGGCCACCGCCAACCCGAATATGCGGTAGTTTTCGACATTGCCGCCTAGGGCCATAATCATTTGCGGATTATCGCCGGAGGCACGCATGGCGGTGCCGATATCGGTGCGCAAGAACGCCCATAAGCCCAATGCCACCAAGCTAACCAAGACCACCATCAGCATGAGCATGGTCAAATCGGCGCTGGACACCGTCCAGCCCCATAGGTCGGTTTCCGGTGCGCCAAACCAAGTGACACCCCATTGTTCACAGTAAGTGGAGACGGTGACTGTGCCTAAAAAAGGGATATTGCTGCGCCCCATGACATGCAGGTTGACCGAGTAGAGGGCGGTCATCACCAAAATGCCCGCCAGTAAGGAATTGATCCGGAAACGGGTTTGCAAGATACCGCTGACCAAGCCCGCCAATGCCCCCGCCGCAAATCCGGCGGCGCAAGCCCATAATGGGTGTAGCCCGTGCCTGACCAACAAGACACTGGCCACCGCCGCACCAAACGTCAGCGAACCGTCAACGGTAATGTCGGCAATGTCAAAAATCCGATAAGAGATATATACGCCCAGCGCCAGCAGGGAGAGGATAGTGCCTAGCGTCAGTGCGCCTATTAATAATGTCATGATGGATTCTCCGCGTTGAAGTGGGCAGGGGCGCACCATAGCGCTCCCCGCCGCAAATAGCTTTCACC
>JAQTNZ010000393.1 GCA_028713595.1 Methylovulum sp.
AAAAACCAACCGCGCAAGATCCCAGCAACGCGCCCATGCCGCCTGCCATCGTACCGGAGCCAACGGCCACGCCCGCCCCCCTGTCGTTGGCGATGGCAAACCCGGCAACGGGGCAGATGCCCACATCGCCTGGCGCTTTGGCCCCAAACCCTAACAGCCAACCACCTTCACCGTTTGACAACGGGCCGGCGATTGCCGCACCGTCTGAACAGGCGCAACCGGCGCCGCCGCCTGAGCTTGAAGTGGTCGCGCCCCCACCGCCCCCACCGCCGCCACCCGTCTTTGAGCCGCTACAAACCTTTGCGCCTTTGTCGCCGGTGGTGGGCACTTTGGTGTTGGCGGCCAATAAAAGCGCGGATAAAGGCAATGTCGAATCGGCGACCGCCACCATTGAACGGGCGATCAGGATTGAGCCGCGCAACCCGACCTTATTTTATAAATTGGCGCTACTACGTTTACGACAATCCAAACCCGTATTGGCAGAAGATTTGGCAAAAAAATCGGCGTTATTGGCGGCGGCTGACAAGCAACTGAAAAAACATAGCTGGTTGCTGATTGCGCGTGCCAGGGAGATGCAGAACAATCTTGACGGTGCTAAAGAAGCCCGCAAAAAGGCTGATAATTTTTGACCCTTGTTGTACAACCGCTTGGAAACACACCGCTAACGCCGTGACCTAACGGCGGGTGGCGGCGGTTTTAAGCTTATGGCGCTTGTGTGCCACACCACCCCAACCTTAATATCATGTACACCACACCTTCTGAAGTCTTAACCACCTTAACCACCTTACGCGACTATATCCGTTGGGCCGCCAGCCGCTTTACCGAGCATCAGGTCAGTTTCGGCCATGGCACGGTCAGCGCCCTTGATGAAGCGGCGGCTTTAGTCCTGCATACCGTCCATCAACCTTACAACCTCGCCGAAGCCTATCTGGATACGGTGCTGACCTTGGACGAGCGGCAAAAGGTCATTGACATCATAGGTCGGCGCATTAACGAGCGCGTCCCCGCCGCCTATCTGACCCATGAGGCGATTTTTGCCGGCTTGTCCTTTTATGTTGACGAACGGGTCTTAGTCCCCAGGTCGCCAATTGCCGAGCTGATCGAACAACGTTTTGCGCCTTGGGTCGAGGAAGAGCACGTCTTCAATATCCTTGACTTGTGTACAGGTAGCGGTTGTATCGCCATCGCCTGTGCTTACGCTTTCCCCAGCGCTTACGTTGATGCCGTGGATTTGTCGGCTGACGCGCTGGACGTTGCCGAAACCAACCTCGGCCAGCACCAGCTCGCCGACAGCGTCACTTTGTACGAATCTGATTTGTATGAAGAACTGCCGGAAACGCGCTACGACATCATCGTCAGCAACCCGCCTTACGTTGGTTTGGAAGAGTGGCGGCAATTGCCCGCCGAATTCCACGCCGAACCCGAAATGGGTTTGACCGCCGGAGTGACGGGTTTGGATGTTGTCCTGCGCATTTTGGCCGATGCCGACAATTACCTGACCGACACCGGCATTTTGGTGGTTGAAGTCGGCAACAGCGCTATGGCCTTACAAGACACTTTCCCCGAAGTGCCATTTTACTGGTTGGATTTTGAGCGCGGGGGTGATGGCGTGTTCTTGCTCACCGCCGAACAAGTCAACTTTTACCATCAACACTTTTTAGCGGCGTTGTCATAATATGTCTGGAAACACCATCGGAAAACTGTTTACCGTCACCTCGTTTGGGGAAAGCCACGGCGCGGCCTTAGGCTGCATTGTTGACGGTTGCCCCCCTGGCATGGCCTTGACCGAGGCCGACATCCAAATTGATTTGGACCGGCGCAAACCCGGTACGTCCAGACATACCACGCAACGGCGTGAAGCCGATGAAGTGAAAATCCTTTCCGGGGTGTTTGACGGCAAGACCACCGGCACACCGATAGGCTTGCTGATTGAAAACATTGACCAGCGTTCGAAAGATTACGGCAAAATCGCCGACACCTTCCGCCCCGGCCACGCCGATTACACTTACCAGCACAAATATGGCTGCCGCGATTATCGGGGCGGTGGCCGCTCATCAGCCCGCGAAACCGCCATGCGGGTCGCGGCGGGCAGCATTGCCAAAAAATATTTGCTGGAACAGGCGGGTATCGAAATTCGCGGCTATTTGTCGCAATTGGGGCCGATAAAAATCGCCAAGCTGGACTGGGATGTGGTCAACAGCAACCCGTTCTTCTGCCCTGACCGTGATAAGGTGGCGGAAATGGAAAGCTATATGGATGCCCTGCGCAAGGAAGGCGAATCTATCGGCGCACGGATTGAAGTGGTCGCCAGCAATGTGCCGCCAGGCTTGGGCGAGCCGATTTTTGACCGCCTCGATGCTGAACTGGCCTATGCTTTAATGAGCATCAACGCGGTTAAAGGTGTGGAAATTGGCGATGGCTTTGCCTGCATCACCAGCAAAGGCACACAGTTTCGTGATGAAATGACCCCGGAAGGCTTTTTAAGCAACCATGCCGGCGGTATTTTAGGGGGCATATCCAGCGGCCAGAACATCACCGCCAGCATCGCCTTAAAACCCACTTCCAGCTTGCGCTTGCCAGGGCGCACCATCAACAGCCACGGCGAAGCCACCGAAGTCGTCACCGAAGGCCGCCACGACCCCTGTGTCGGCATCCGTGCAACACCCATTGCCGAAGCCATGATGGCTATTGTACTGATGGACCATTATTTACGGCATCGGGCGCAAAATTTGGGCGTGGTTAGCGACTTGCCGATATTACGGTAGGGCTTGGTCGCTTCTACACAGGAAAAATGGCGGTGGCAAGCCTTGTGCCGCCGCCATTTGCTGTGGGTCTATTGGCTGACTTTGCCTAAGCCCGTACAAGGATCCCAGCCAGTCACGGCGCTCCAACCATCGTAAGGCCCGCACCAGCCTTTGTTGACATCGGTAAACTTGACGATATCCAATCCGCTATAAATCTTGCCTAATTGGGTTTGGCTAGACGCATAAAAACTCCCCGATGCATTGACGATACCCGCCAAGGTGGGCGATGACCAACTGGTGCCGCCGACAATCCACCAGCCGCCTGTAGTGCTGTTGGAAGGCGTGTAATACAGCCAGCCACCGGTGTTGGGATCAGCCGCCAACGCCACATCAGGAACGCCGCGCTTGCCGCCGACCACGGATGAAATGCCATCTTGGAAGGCGGGTCGGCTAAAATAAGGGCTGTAACCGCCACCGCCATCGGCCCAGGCGACTTCAGCGATAAAGTTTCGGTTGGCAGGGTTGCGGCGGATAGTCGTACCCCCTACGCACACGACATTAGGCGAGGTGCAAGGATAGCTGGTGCCCGCCGAATCGCCACTGGACGCAAAATAAACCACATTCGCGGTTTGAAAATGTGACTCATAGTTTAGCTCGCCCTTAAACTCGGAACCGCCATAACTCATCGAAACCTGTCCGCCACCCGCCGCCGCGACCAGCGAACTGGCAACATCCACCGCCAAGTTCAAATCATTGAACGAAGCAGATGCCGCTTCCACCAGATACAGCTTGGCACCGGGCGCCATCGCGTGCGCCCATTGCAAATCCAAGGCTTCTTCAACTTCCCAGCCATTAGGGTCA
>JAQTNZ010000394.1 GCA_028713595.1 Methylovulum sp.
ATCTAAACGAGCATACCAGCTTTTGGGTGGTCAGGCCGCAAGTGGGGCTAGGCGGCGTGTCGGGCCTTGGCACCTTGCTGTCAGGGCCTTATATCGAAGTCAAGCCAGGGGAGGGTGCCGATAGCAGGCATTTTACCGGACTGGACAGTCCGCCGTTACTTAAGGGCAACGCCGAAGGGCGGCAGTTTGTCTTGGAAACCAATAACCTTGGCTCTTTACATGCGGGCACTCCGATCAGCTTCCACGGTATCAGCGTGGGCGAAGTGTTAAGCCATGAATTGTCCGCCGCCGCCGATGCCATTAAGCTAAGAGTCTTCATCAACAAACCTTACGACCAGTTTGTCAGAAAAAACACCCGTTTTTGGATGGATAGCGGTGTGGATTTGTCCGCCAGCGCCGATGGTTTTAAGGTCAGGACAGGGCCGTTGATTTCCCTGTTAAGCGGTGGCATTGCCTTTCGCACCTCAGCCTATGACAAGGCCACCGATGTGCAGCCGGAAAACAGCGAATTTACCCTATACGACAATTACGAACAATCTGAAGAAGTATTATCGGGCAACATATTGAAATATGTGATGTATTTTAACGGTTCCGTGCGTGGCCTCACCGAGGGCGCGCCCGTGCAACTGCGCGGCATCCCTATCGGCAAGGTCGCCCACATTAAAATGGAACTGGATGAAAAGACCGCCGAAATACGCATCCCCGTGGTGGTGGAACTGGAGCCTGACCGTATTGACGTAGTCCATAACCTGCCTGAAATCAGCCATCAAGACATCATGGGGCAACTGATTAACAAAGGCTTACGCGCCCAATTGCAAACAGGCAGCTTGTTGACCGGACAATTGCTGATCGACTTGGATTTCCACCCGAAAAACAAAATCACCCTGACCAACAACAATTCCAGCATTTACCCCGAATTTCCGACTATCCCCAGCTCCTTAGACCAATTTGCCCATTCGGCGCAAACCATCATGGACAAAATCGCTAAATTACCGTTGGATGAAATGGGCGCGGAAACCACGAAAACCCTGCAATCCTTGCAAGCCACCTCACAGGCGGCGACCGACACGCTGATAAGCGCCAAAGACACGTTAGCCCACACCGACAAAACCATGACTTCCGCACATCACCTGTTAAATTCGCTGGAACCCGGTTCAACCACCCATTACGAACTGGACAGATTGCTCCAAGAGCTTACCCAAACCGCCAGCTCGGTCAAGCAGCTCGCCGACTATTTGCAACAGCATCCAGACACCTTAATTCGCGGCAAAAAAGCTGATTAACCATGATGACACGATTTATAACACTGATCGCCCTGTTATTGATGACCGCTTGTGCCTCATCGCCCGCAACCAATTTTTACGTTTTGGAGGCGCTCAGCCCACCCCCGCAAGCCGCCGCCAAGGATATGAAAAAACGCCTGATCGGTGTCGGCCCCATCACCTTGCCGCCCTTGCTGGATCGTAAACAGATTGTCACCCGCACCTTAATGAACGGCATCGAAGTGGCGGAATTCCACCAATGGGCCGCCCCGTTAAAAGACAATGTCTTGGAAGTGCTGACCCAAAACCTGACCCAGCTACAACCGGAAAACTTTCTCAGGCCGTATCCCTGGAGCGCTTATGGCACGGTCAATTATCGGGTGTTGGTGGACATCACCCGCTTTGACACCCGTCCTGGCATAGCGGTCAATTTTGAGGCGACCTGGGCGATTATGGACGAAAGCGACCACCGCATCATCGACAATGGCCGTAGCAAAATCAGCCGGGCGCTGATAGACAATTCTTATCCGGCCACCGTCCACGCACTTAGCCAAGTGCTGGCACAGTTCAGCACAGAATTGTCGGTGGCTTTGCAAAAGTTATAAGGGGAGGGCTGGCTAATATCGCTTTTGGGTAAGCGCTTGCAGTAAGGTACAATGTGGGCAGTCGTGTTGGGTCAGGCTAGGACGTGCCGTTGCTGGTTTGCCATCATGCTTTAATTTATTAATCCCTAAAAAAAACGAGGACATATCATGAAAAAAAGTTTGTTTCTGGCAATGGCGATGCTGTTTTCCGGCAGTGTGTTGGCAACCACCGACCATTATCTGTTGCGTGATGGCAATCATATCCATCATTTGAAAATCACCAACATTGATAATGAAACCACTGTCAGTGCAGATGTCGATTTTGAACCCAACGCCAATGAAACAGGCGGCCATGCCTGTGCCGCCCACGTCACCGGAGTCGCCAAACAAGTCGCGGACAATGAATTGGTCTTAAAGAAACATTCCGAAAGCGAAGCCAACTACTGCGAGCTGAAAATCCATTTGACCCCCACAGGCGCAACAGTCGAGCAATCTAAAGGCTGTGACAACTTCGCCGCCGGCATTTGCCATTTCTCCAGCGATGGCAAAGAAATGATTAAATTTAAGTAAGCCGGTCAGGTGGCGGCGTTGCGCCGCCACCTGATTTGTGGGGGGGGGATGAGTTTTTATTTGTTTTTCTAAATCGCCTATGCGGCGGTGAACGTACCGTACTGCCCAATGATGGCACTTATGATTTTTCTAATTCGCCTATGCGGCGGTGAACCATGGCTTAAAAACTTATTCAAAATCTCGTGTTTTCTAAATCGCCTATGCGGCGGTGAACCTTGGTGCAGCTCCGCGACATAGCCGTCAAAATTTCTAAATCGCCTATGCGGCGGTGAACTAGCGACAACTTTATCCTTTATGACACCACATTTTCTAAATCGCCTATGCGGCGGTGAACGTTAGTCTGGTGGTCAAAATTGAACGCGGCACTTTCTAAATCGCCTATGCGGCGGTGAACGGGGGCTTGCGCTATGTCATGGACAGTAAGCATTTCTAAATCGCCTATGCGGCGGTGAACGCCGATGAACCCTACGGCATTGTGCTGTTATCTTTCTAAATCGCCTATGCGGCGGTGAACATAGTTTGGTTATGTTATGGGTGTCATGATAATTTCTAAATCGCCTATGCGGCGGTGAACCGTGGTGCTACTGGTACTGGTACTGGTAGATTTTCTAAATCGCCTATGCGGCGGTGAACGTATCAAGAATATCTCGACCATACTATCTAATTTTCTAAATCGCCTATGCGGCGGTGAACATAGGCTTGCTGTCTAGGCTGACTGATAAGGTTTTCTAAATCGCCTATGCGGCGGTGAACTGGAAGGTCTTTGTAGCTGGAAAGCTTGTAATTTTCTAAATCGCCTATGCGGCGGTGAACTATAACTGTGTTACCAAAGACTTATGAACGAATTTCCGGTATTATGTAGCAAAAGCACAAAGCCATACCTCACATAACCCACTAAAATACCTGCCATTATAACCCCTAAACAGGATAGGAAATGGCAGAAACCCACGTCATAAGCGCACTGGTCGCGAAGCGTTCAGAGCTTGCCGGACAGGTGGCGCACCACAAGAAAGAAGCGGCGCGGCTTTCCGAAGACGTTAAGCTTTTGGACGCAACCATCAGGCTGTTTGAGCCGGACTATAAAACTGAAGCCATCAGCCCAAAACGCTATCAGGAAAAGAACGCTTTCTTTAAGCACGGCGAAGGCGGTAGGACGGTTCTCGATATTCTCAGGGAGGCTG
>JAQTNZ010000395.1 GCA_028713595.1 Methylovulum sp.
AAGGAGACGGTTACGGGCCGGACTTGCCCATCGCGGGGCATCCGCTCATCATCAGGGCCGAAGGCGGGAAAGAGCGTGCCGATTCGGTGTTGTCCGCCCTTAATACCCTGCGTGGGCAAGCGGCGGACGATGATTGGGTGTTGGTGCATGATGCCGCCCGCCCCTGCCTGACTATCGGCGACATCCTCCACCTGATCGCCACCTTGCGTAATGATGAAGTCGGCGGCATTTTGGCGCTGGCTTCGCATGACACCTTAAAAAATGTCAATCACGGGTCGATTACTGCTACTTTAGACCGTTGCCATATTTGGCGGGCGTTAACGCCACAAATGTTCCGTTACCGTTTATTGGCGGAAGCGCTCACCACCCACCAAGGCAATCCGGCGATTACCGATGAAGCCAGCGCCTTGGAACTGCAAGGCTGGCAACCGAAAATTGTCGAAGGCCGCCCTGATAACATTAAAATCACTCGCCCCGAAGATTTGGCGCTCGCCCAATTTTATATGGGGCAAACCACTATGGATGCAACCGTATGATAAGAGTAGGACAAGGTTATGATGTACACCGTTTTAATAATGGTGACCATATTATTTTAGGCGGGGTGCGCATCCCTTACCAGCAAGGCTTGGAAGCGCACTCTGATGGTGATGTCGTCCTACATGCCCTGTGTGATGCCCTGCTTGGCGCGGTGGCCTTAGGTGACATCGGCAAACATTTCCCTGACACCGACCCCTCATTTAAAGGTGCGGACAGCCGTGTCCTGTTACGCCATGTGTACACTATCGTCCAGGCCAAAGGCTTTGAACTGGTCAACGCCGATATGACCATTATCGCCCAAGCCCCAAAAATGGCCCCGCATATCGCCGCGATGTGCCATAACATCGCCGAAGACTTGCAAGTGGTGGTCGATTGCATCAATGTCAAAGCCACCACCACGGAAAAACTGGGTTTTGAAGGGCGCAAGGAAGGCATAGCGGTACAGGCGATAGTGTTGGTTGCCGCAGTTTAAGCAGCTTATAACCACCCCGTCCATTTCAAACGGAAATATAACAGCACACTGCCGACAATCACCCCGCCGACAACCGCCGGATAGCTGTATTGCCAATCCAGTTCCGGCATGTGCTTGAAGTTCATGCCATACCAACTGAACACCATAGTCGGGATAGCCAAAATCGCCCCCCACCCGGCCAAACGTTTGACCACCTCGTTTTGCCTGACGGTCTCAAAAGTCAAATGGACGTGCATGGCTGAAATCAGCATTTCCCGCATCCCGTCAATGGCTTGGTCAACGCGCTTGATATGGTCGGCAATGTCACGGAAATACACCTGCACTTCTTTAGGCACAATCAAGCCATGAAAGCGCATCAGCTCATTGCAAATGTCAATCACCGGCATGATCGCCCCCTTAAGCAACAGCAATTCGCGCTTTAATTCGTATAAATCTTCCATGGTCTGACGGCTAGGACGGTTCTCAAAAATAGCCAATTCCAAGGCTTCAAACCGCTTTTGCAAACCATCGATAACAGGGATATAACCGTCAACGATAAAATCCATGATGGCATACAGCACAAAGCCTGGGCCTTTGGCCAACTGGTGCGGCATAGCCTCGCAACGCTGGCGGATTTTCCGATGGTCGTGCGAAGCCCCATGCCGAACCGTCACCACAAACCGCCGCCCGGCAAAAATATGGGTTTCGCCAAACTCAACACTGTCGTCCGTCAAAACCGCTGTGTGCAACACCATAAACAGCGAATCGCCATATTCCTCTATTTTAGGCCGCTGATGGGCGGCACAAGCATCCTCAATCGCCAATTCATGCAGGCCGAACTCCTCTTGGATTTTCAGCAACAGCTCAGTATCCGCCTCACGCAAGCCCAGCCACACAAAAGCATCCTGATGCTTAAGCACTTCGCTGATGTCTTCAATCGTGACATCGCCCAAGCTCACGCCGTGTTTATAAGCCACACATTTCATAATCATACCGGGATCGGTCTGCACGTTCAAAAAGCCTCCTTATTTGGCAATAGTAATGCTGGGCGAATCTTGTTGCGGCAAGTCGCTCATAGTCATTTGAAACACTTGATATAACAGGCGGAACCCCTCACGGTTCCATTGGTAGCCGGATTCGGGCTTGACCGCATAATAGCGGCCAGCAAACTTGACGCTCAAATCGGCATCTTCCGGCTCCCTGTCCGAAACCGTAATCGCTAAGGTTTGGGCGGGATTTTCGGTGACGGGCGGAGTTTGCGAATGCTTAGCAACCGGATATTCAGGGCTATCACCGACACCTTGGCCAATAAAGTTCAGGACATTATGGAAACTACGCAACCGTAACGTGCCGTGTAAAGGCCACTCGCCCCCTGGATAACCTGAGCGAATATCAACAATAATTTCATTGCTGTGCAAATTGTCCGCTTCCCTTTGCAACCATTCCCGTTCGCTGTTGCTGAGGCTGGCCGGATTGTAATTGCTTAAGATGATATGTCCGGTTATACGTTTACTGAGCTTAATTTGCTGATGGGCGACATCGTAGCCCACGGTAAACTCATTTTGCAGGGCGGAAAATTGGTCGGTCGAAAAACTCGCGGCCGGTAACACCCAACTCCTGTCAAACAGCAACGGATTGACATACAAAGCGTGGCGGTCTTGTATTGATGACAAATGCAGCATCGCTTGCCGGAACATCCGATAGCCGTCACCATCGGCGGGTTTGTTCTGATAAACCTCATCGCCATTGGCGTTAGTGATGCGCAGTTCATCAATCAACAAACGCAAAATCAAATCCACATCCGCACCTTGGCGCAACAGCATGGTGAGCTTGGCTTCCTGCAACGGCTCCAACAAACGGCGGGTAAACTCTTCACCTTCCATCGGCACAATGCTGATGGTGGGGGTTTCTGAGACGCTGCCGCCAAATGACGGCACCAACAACGCACCGCTATCACCCGTAAACGCAGGCCCCGCCCCAGCCGTAAATTGGAAACCGAAGGTAGCGGCGATATTCGTAACTCCAGTAAAGTGCATAGGCTGGTGCTGGTGGGCGCGGGCAACGTTCAGTAACAATTGCTTGGACAAAGTTTCTGTGATGGATTTGTCATAGGAAATGACCGCATCATCCAGCAAGGTGGGTGAGGACACACACCCTTGTAAACACCCCAACATCACCAGCCATACCAACCATAGCGGTTGCCTTAGAAGATTGATAAAAAAAGTCGTCATGACGTAGGTTAAGAAACAGGCAAGCACCCAAAAATAGATATTCCGGCAATTATATAGGATGCACAGTCTTAGAGCATAACAGCTATCAATCCATCGTTAATGTTTAATTGCCACCCCGCAACAATAGCTGCCTAAAACAGCGGCTTTGACAACCAATATCCTTGACTCTATTGATGTTATCCCTCTAGTGGAGGGAAGTGCCCTTACTTAAACTGGCTTAATTGTGAAACTATTACTACAATTGATAGTCAGGCAATATTAATTTCCACCCCTGTCCAACACCGTACCCACAATTTCTAAATTCCCTACAGGCGACTAGTAAGCAAACACTTACTCTTTTCAATTCAAACATTAGGATTACCATGGCGATTAAAC
>JAQTNZ010000396.1 GCA_028713595.1 Methylovulum sp.
GACCATCAACGCGATGGCCATGACCGCCGACGGGCGGGTGATCGATCCTTATAACGGTCAACGCGATTTGCAGTTGCGGGTGTTCCGTCATGTTTCGCCCGCATTTGCCGAAGACCCTGTGCGGATTTTGCGGGTGGCGCGGTTTGCCGCCCGTTACAGCACCTTAGGCTTTACTTTGGCTCCAGAAACCTGCGAGCTGATGCAAGCGATGGTGGCGGCGGGTGAGGTCGATTATCTGGTGTCCGAGCGGGTATGGGCAGAACTGTTTAAGGCTCTTAACGAAGCCACTCCGGCGGCGTTTTTTACCACGCTCAGAGCGTGTGGGGCTTTGGCAAGGATTTTTCCTGAATTGGATAACCTGTTCGGCGTGCCGCAACCGGCGCAACACCATCCTGAAATTGATACCGGCATCCATAGTCTGATGTGTTTGGAGCAGGCGGCACTATTGTCAACCAGCCCCGAAGTGCGCTTTGCTGCTCTGGTGCATGATTTGGGCAAGGCATTGTCGCCCAAAGAAGATTTACCGCGTCATTATGGCCATGAAGCCAGTGGTTTACCACTGTTAGAGGCGATGTGCGCACGGTTGCGGATTCCCAACGGCTTTAAGGTCTTGGCGCAACATGTTATGGCCTATCACACCCATTGCCATAAGGCCGCCGAGTTGCGCCCAGGTACCTTGACCGATACCCTAGCGGCGTTGGGAGCGTTTAAGCCGGCCAATAGTTTGGAGCCGTTTTTATTGGCCTGTGAGGCCGACGCACGGGGACGCACAGGCTTTGAAACACGGCCTTACCCGCAAGCCCAACTCTTTCGGACTGCCGCCAAAGCGGCGGTGTCGGTGAATATTTCCGGCATCACCAATGGCCTTTTGCAAGGGGCGCAAATTGGCGAAGCGATACGCGGCTTAAGGATACAAGCCGTGGCTGAGGCTATCAATGCCCAAAAATCATTGTAAAATGCCAGGGATGTTTTCCACACACTTAAAATTAATGTTATATGCCAACGTTTGATATTGTTTCCGAATTTGATAAACACGAAGTAAAAAACGCCATTGACCAGGCCAGCAAAGAAGTGGACACCCGCTTTGACTTTAAAGGCACGGATTCGTCAGTGGAGTTGACTGATGACAAAATCGTCATGATCTCCGAATCGACCTTCCAATTGCAGCAAATTTTCAGTATCGTCTGCGCCAAACTGAGTCGGCGCGGGATTGACATTGCCTGTATGGAAGTCGGTGACGCTAAAGGCAGCGGTAAGGCCATGCGTCAGGAAATCACCCTAAAGCAAGGGTTGGACAGTGCCTTGGCCAAAAAAATTGTCAAATTGATAAAAGACAAAAAACTCAAGGTGCAAGCGGCAATACAAGGCGAACAAGTGCGCGTGACCGGCAAAAAACGCGATGATTTGCAGGAAGTGATCCAGATGTTGCGCGAAGAAAAGCTGGAGCGGCCCTTGCAGTTTGAGAATTTTCGCGATTGATGATGCGCCTATCGCGCATAGGGAGTAGCAATATGATAGCAGAGTACCTAAAAGCGGCGATAGTGTCGGTAAGCCGATATGATTTGCCGTAACCTCATCATTGCCATTTTATGGCTGTCGGTAAGTTCCTTGGCTTGCGCTTGCATGGAGCCTGACTTTAAGGATTGGTTGACCATGAGTTCGCATGAGCTGGCTCTGCAAGGCTGTGTCAAAGAGCATGTGCAATTGGCTCTTATGGATCGGGAAGGCAATTCGGTTGCCGTAATCAGCATTGCTATGGAACTAGAGCAAAAAGGCTTGCTTGATAAGCCTTCACTGGAAGGGGAAGCAAGGGCTTTTTATGAGCTTGGGCAATTCAAAAAGGCTTTAGATGCCCGTGTCTTATCGTTTGGCACTCCAAAAAAATGTGCGGTTTTTGTAGATTGTCGGCGGGAGTGGGTCGGGCATTATGAAAATGCAAAATATTATCGGGCGGCGGGATATTTAGACAAAGCGGAAGAAGAATTGAAGTCGGGTGATTTGGCGTTCGACAAATCATGCCCCCGAAGCAATGAGCGCAATCATGAATGTTCGGGTATGCGCGATAGGCTGCTCGATTACTTTATGCCTAAAAAATAAATGCCTAAACACATTGAAACAATAAGCACCGGACAACAACAGCCCCCCATAAATCCTAAGTTTCCCTTATAGGGGCAGACGTAGCCCTGTCATACACCAACCCACTCACCGGAGCCATTAAGTGAATTCAAACCAGAGCACCCCCTGGACTATCCAACAATCTGCACACACCTACGCTATTGATTTATGGGGCGATGGTTATTTTTCGATTAACGATAAAGGCCATGTGTGCGTCAAACCCAGCGCCGATAAAGATATGGCCTTGGATTTGTATGAGATTGCCGGATCATTAAATGACAAGCAATTATCATTGCCCGTGCTGGTGCGCTTTACCGATATTCTAAAAGACCGCGTCACCCGTTTGGACAACGCCTTTAAAAAAGCCTGTGCCAAACTGGCCTACTCCGGCCAGTACACGCCCGTTTATCCGATTAAGGTTAACCAACAGCGACCCGTGGTCGAAGGCATTTTAGCGGCGGATAATATCGGTTTGGAAGCGGGCAGCAAGCCGGAGTTGTTGGCGATTATGGCCTTGTCGCATCAAGGGGTGGTGGTTTGTAACGGTTATAAAGACCGTGCCTATATCCGCTTGGCGCTGATTGGCCTAAAAATGGGTCTAAACCTGTATCTGGTGATTGAAAAACCGCTGGAGTTGGAGCTGATTATTGAAGAGGCGGCCAAGCTGGACATTCAGCCTTGCTTAGGGGTTCGGGTCAGATTATCCAGCATCAGTGCGGGTAAATGGCAAAACAGCGGCGGCGAAAAGTCCAAATTTGGCCTCCACGCCTATGAAGTCCTGCAATTGATTGAGCGCCTAAAACAGGCGGGTTTGCTAGATTGTTTAAAGCTGATGCACTTTCACATGGGGTCGCAAATCGCTAATATCCACGACATCAAAATCGCCCTAAAAGAAGCCGGGCAGTTTTATGTGGAATTGCGCCGCTTAGGGGCGGCGATAACCGTCGTTGATGCCGGGGGTGGCCTAGGGGTCGATTATGACGGTAGCCGTTCGCGCCGTGAATCATCCATTAATTATAGCCTGGATGAATACGCGCAAAATATTGTCCGCAGTTTCGCCGATATTTGTGCCGAAAAGCAAGTGCCGCAACCTAACATCATCACCGAGTCGGGCAGGGCGTTGACCGCCCATCATGCCGTGCTCATCACCAATGTCACCGATATTGAGTCGGTGTACAGCAATAGTCAGGCGGCGCAGGTGTTGCCGGATCAGCGTAATTTAGTGGAAGCCTACCATGACGCGCAGTTTTATTTGTCCGAAGCCCGCGCCAAGTTTGCCCGTGACAAGCTCTCGATCAATGGCTTGGCGCAAGCCGAAAACGATTATGCGATTTTTTGCCAACGGCTACAGTTGGCGTTAAACCCCAATAACCAGAATGAAGCGGCGATTTTGCAGGAATTGCATGAAAAATTGGCGGATAAAATTTTCTGCAATTTTTCCCTGTTCCAGTCCTTGCCAGATATTTGGGG
>JAQTNZ010000397.1 GCA_028713595.1 Methylovulum sp.
CAACCGCCCGTTTGCGGCCACTCCGCCTATGCCGGCTGGTCTCATAGTCAGAAAAATGGGCTTCCATTTTCTCCAGCATGACCCAAAACTCTTTAGCCGGGATGCCTGTGAAAGCACGGATTAAGGCGGGGTTTTTGCGTAACATCGGCTCGGTGAACATGACAGCGGCTTCTCATTTTATTCGGATAGAGTTACACCATACGCTTATTTTTCCTATTGTGCATAAACTCTAATATATTGACAAGGTTTTTGTGTTCCCCTAAAGCTTTGCGCTCTTGTTGGGTGGTGACTTGGGCGCTGATGTTGCAAGAGCTTAGGTCTTGCGGGTTGGCCTGAAAACCTTGCCTATCGACCCACACCTCTTGTTGGACAGGGGTTGAGTTGGCCCCGCCAGCCGCAGGTAGGGGCACACCTGCCAAATTCGCAATTTGGGCTACGGGCAAGTCCTGACAGGCACTGAGCAATATGCCGCTGATAGTAAGTGTTAATAAGAGTGGCTTGTTCATTGATTTACTCTCCAGTATAAAAAGTGTTTAAAGCCCGTCAAAGTTCATCTGTCAAACGGCAACTCGGCGATGTAGGCACTTGCTAAAGCTTGCCCCCTTCGTTAAACCGTTTTGCACCGTATGGGCATCAGAAAAAATAAATTGAAAAATAATAGTATTGACAAGGTATTTAAGGATTTTAGTTAATCTTTAAGGGGTTGCAACGGCCAAGACCAGCGTCTTATGCCGCCGTGTTTTTTTAGAGGGCCTTCGGCTTTTTTTAAAAAAAAGCCCAAAGTGTAACGGTTTTAATCCGTATAGCTAGTTAACTTTTCACACTTTTGAAAAAACTATGAACTTTTTTAAAATATCTAATTTATCAATGACTTAAATCTTTCCTCAATCCTAGGAACCAGTTTTTTATCCAAAGTGAACATCACTACGTGGTCGCCTTCCTCAAAAATGGTGTCATGGTGTATGGAAATCGCTTCGTTATCGCGGATGAGCGCCCCTAGGATAATGCCTTCGGGCAGCTTGACGGTATCGACCTTGCGCCCGACCACCGAGTTTTCACCATTGCCCCGATGGGCGATGGCTTCAATCGCTTCGGCGGTGCCGTTGCGCAACAGGCTGACTTGGGCGACATCGCCTCGCCGGACGTGCTTAAGGATGCCGCCTAGGGTTTCGACATAAGGCAGCACGGCCAAATCTATGCCGGTGCCCGGCAATAATTTGTCATAACACAGATGGTTGAGTATGCAGATGGCTTTGCGGGCGCCGTGGGCTTTGGCTAGGGCGGCGGAAATGATGTTTTCGCCATCATTATCGGTCAGTGCGCAAAACAAATCGGTTTTGTCTATCGACTCTTCCAACAGCAAGGCTTCATCGCCACAATCGCCTTGCAGCACGATGGTGCGGCCTAGCTCATTGGCGATTTTGCGGGCGCGTTTGGGGTCGCGCTCAATAATTTTGACGTAATGGTCTTTTTCCAGCGCCAAGGCCAGCCGCTTGCCGATATGCCCGCCCCCGGCGATGATGATGCGTTTGAGCGGCTTTTCCAGGCAACCCAAATCTTTCAGCAAACGCCGCACTTCCCGTCTGGGCGCAAAAAAGAACACTTCGTCATCGGCGGCAATTTCCGATTCGCCATTGGTCGGCTGGGCGATACCGTCACGGAAAATCGCCACCACGCGAATTTTGCCCTCGGTCAAGCGCCCCTTAAGAGTTTTGATTTTTTTGCCGGTCAAAAAACCGTCCGCCGCCGCCTTCACTGAAAACAGGCGCACCAAACCATTGGCAAAATCAGAAATATGCAGCACCCCCGGCAATTCGATCAAGTTGCGGATGGATTCCATCACGCTTTGCTCCGGGCTGATGACAATATCAATGGGAATGCCATCCGGCCCAAAGAGCTTGGGGTTTTTCATATAATCAATCGCACGGATGCGGGCAATGGTTTTCGGGCGGTTATACAGCTTGTTGATGATGGTACAGGCAAGCATATTGGTCTCATCACGGTCGGTGACGGCAATCACCAAATCGGCTTGGTTGACCCCCGCTTGCTCCAGCACATGGGGGTGGGCGGCATTGCCGGCCACTGTGCTGATGTTCACCCGCTCTTTCAACGCATCAAGACGTGGCGCGTTATCATCAACCACGACAATTTCATTGTCTTCACCGGCGAGCGCTTCGGCAACCGAGGTGCCGGTCTTGCCTGCGCCTAAAATCAATATTTTCATAAGTTTCCTTAACGGTCAGACCTCAAACTGTACGCCCAACTCCACCACCCGCTCCGGCGGAATCTTAAAAAATTGGATAGGGGATGAGGCGTTGCGGAACATGACCAAGAAAATTTTCTCTTGCCACGGGTTCAAATCCGGCTTGTCGGAGGGGATCAACGATTCTCTGCCAATAAAAAAAGACGCGCTGGCCGAATCAATGTCCAGCCCCAGCGCACGGCATAAATTAAGGATTTTCGGCACATTAGGGGTTTCCATAAAACCATGCCGGGCGGTGACGCGGTAAAAGCCCTGTTCCAATGCGTCAATATTGACACGTTCGGCATCGGCAATCGTAGGCACGTCTTCAGTGGCGATAGTCAGCAGGACAATCCGCTCATGCAGCACTTGGTTATGCGCGTAATTGACTTGCAGGGCATGGGGCATACTGAGATTGCGGGCGCTCATATACACCGCCGTACCCGGCACACGCGCCAGCGGCGGCTTGCTGTTGAGGCTGGCGATAAAGCCGGTCAATGACAAGGACGCTTTTTGCAGATGATAAGTGACCACCTCGCGTCCGCGCCGCCAAGTGGACATCAACAAAAACAACAGACAACCGATGATTAAAGGGAACCAGCCGCCTTGGGGGATTTTTAGCACATTCGCCCCTAAAAATGCGCCATCGACCACCAAAAACACCGCCACCAGCGAATACGCCCAAACGGGCTTCCATTGCCAGCTATCCAGCGCGACAATCAGTGTCAATAAGGTGGTGATCATCATCGTGCCCGTCACCGCCAAGCCGTAAGCGGCGGCCAGGTTGCCGGAAGAGCCAAAGCCCAGCACCGTGCAAATCACCAACGCCAACAAGGTGCGGTTCATGGTCGGCACATAAATTTGCCCCATAGCCTCCGTTGAGGTGTGCACCCGCTGCATACGCGGGATATAATCCATCTGCATGGCTTGGCTGGTGATTGAAAACGCGCCGGAAATCACCGCTTGCGAGGCGATGACCGTGGCACAGGTCGCCAAACCGATCAGCGGGTACATCGCCCAGGTGGGGGCCAGCAGATAAAAGGGGTTGAGTATCGCGGTCGGGTCACGCAGGATCAAGGCGCCTTGGCCAAAATAATTGATCGCCAGCGCGGGCAAAATCAGCGAAAACCACGCCAATTGGATGGGGCGTTTGCCAAAATGCCCCATATCGGCATACAAGGCCTCGGCACCGGTCAAAGCCAGCACCACCGCACCCAGTGCGACAAAGGCATGCCAACCATGTTCCAGAAAAAAGCGCAGGCCGTAGAGGGGGTTTAAGGCCTCCAGCACCGCCGGATTTTGGTAGATGCTCAAGCTGCCTAATAAGG
>JAQTNZ010000398.1 GCA_028713595.1 Methylovulum sp.
GGTGGTTACGGTCATCACCTTTTGCTGGGCGCACCGAGTGGGCGAATGGCAACATGCCCAAGTCAAGGCCATCAAAATCAAAAAGCACCAACGCCCCGCAAAAAGTATTTTCAGGCTCGGTTTGGATATTATCAACGAAGCCCTGTGTCAGATGGTGTATGGCTTTAGGAATGCGGTCAGCACCTTATTTACCTTCCTCAGCGTGGACAATAAGGTGACTTAAGTTTTAACGGATTTTTGTCATGTACAGAGGGTTTTTATTCAAAAAAATCATTCATACTGCTTCAGCTATACTAGCTTAAGCTAATCCTCAAAAGCCTTAGTCGCTGTTTAGGAAAAGCTGTCGCCGATGTTCCGCAATGCCAGCCCCCCCAGGACGGACAGGGGTTACTGCCCTTGGACAGGCGTTACCACTGGGGGTCTGGGTGTTTTCGGCAATGGCTTGGGCGCAATTGCGGGCGGCTTTACCGGTTTCGGCAACGGCTTGACGGCCTGACGGTTTGGGGCAATGACAGGGATGCTAACTGGCGGGCTTTTGACCGGTTTGGACAACGGTTTTGCCACCGTTTTGGCCGTCGCCGGGGTGGCCGTAGCGGCAACGGGTGGTTTTACGGCTTTGGGCTTGATGGTCACGGGCTTGGGGCTTGCCGTTACGGAGGGCAACGTTGGGCTAACTGCTGTTGGTTTAGGCACTTTGGGTTTGCTGACAGGCCTTGGCGCAGGTTTGTCGCCCCCGACGGGTGCAATGGACTTCACAGACGGTTTTGTAGGTTTGGGTTTAGGTTTGACCACTTTGCGTAGCGGCTTGGTTAGCTCAACAGGCGGTGCAATCTCTGCGACCGAAGTTTTTTCGGCAACCACCGCAGTATCTTCCTCTTTAACGCCCTCATCATTGGGCGCGGTGTTAATCATCGGTGACAGGGTGGGCTTGAGATGGCGCATGATTTGCACGGGCAACGAGCTGGTAAAGTGGTAACTGCCGGCATTGTCGCCGGTCACATAGGCGGTAATCACCCCAAAAAACCGCTCGCCAATAAAGAACGTGAACACGGCGGCACGGCTGATAAATTTTGATTCGATCAAACGTCCCCCTGCTCCCCAGACTTCCTTACGGTGGTCGCCGGTGCCGGTTTTGCCGCCCACGGTCAGCGGCTTGCCCGCCGCATTAGTGTAAACGCCATTCAGGCGTGATGCCGTGCCGCCTTGAACCACGCCGCTTAGGGCTTTTCTCGCCACTTTGGCAATCTCCGGCGCAAACACTGGCTGCCCTACATCAGGCGATTTGTTCAATACCGTTTCGTAGGGCGTGCCTTGGGCAAAATGCAGGCTTTCAAAACGTACCATCGGCAACCGTACACCATCATTGCGGATAATGCCCATCAGCTCGGCCAACGCCGCCGGCCTGTCCCCTGACGCGCCAATGGAAGTGGCATAAGAAGGCGTGAGCTCTTCAAAAGGATAACCCACTTTTTGCCAAGCCTTATGGATTTCCCGAAACGCCTCAATTTCCAGTAAGGTCATGATCCGCCGTTGCTGGGCATTTTTTTTGCCGTTTTTGAACAGCCAACGGTAGACATCCTGACGCTGTTTGGCGCTGGCTTCCATGATTTCATCACGGTTGGCTTGGGGATGTTGCGCCAAATAGCTGACCAGCCACAATTCCAGCGGATGGATTTTGGTGATGTAGCCTTGATCCTGCAAATCAAAGTGCTCCACCGTGTATTTGTCGTACAGGTCGTAAATGTCGTCATCGGACAATTGGCTACCTGCCAGCCGCGCTTGCAAGAATTTTTTCAAGGCCATTTCATCGGCATCAGGATACACCGCACGGAACAACATGGTCAGCCGAGAGGGTTTGGCGAACACGCGCCCGGACAATAGGGCAAAGGCTTCTTCCGGCGTTTTGTCCTGATACCTGGCATAAAACCGATGTAAATAAACACTGCCTTCATTATCGGCAAAGCGTTGCAGATATTCTTTCCGGCGCGGGTCATCGGGGCTTTCCAGCCACCGTGCCAAACCGTCAGGCTTATAAAGGTGGTGGTAAACCTCATCACGCATCAGGCGGATAAACACCAAGTTGACCGAATCCCGCAACGCATCACGGACAGACATGTTTTTGCCATTGTCGGTTTTGCTAAAGTTGCTGAAGGTATGCAAACCGCCGCCGGTAAAAAAACTTTCTCCGGGACTGGCCGAATAATGCTTGTCCAAGGCTTTGTCCAACAGGCTTTCCAAGTCGATTTGCGGATTGGCGACCAGTTGCCCAACCACCCATTGGGACAAATAATCGCGTGGATGCAAGGGGATTTGCTGTAAGGCCGTAGCCGGGCGGTTTTTATATTTTTCGTAAATGTCAGTGAGCAATTCCAGATAATGCACCAAAGTGCGCAACTTGGCGGTCGAGCCTAAGTCGATACGGATGCCTTCGTTAATGTCCAAAGCCTGATCGTAATTATCCGTTTGGATGCGCAACAGGTTGCCGCTTTTGCCGCGCTCATACAGCATCAGACTGTAGACTATCGGGGCCAGCTTAGTGTTTTCGCTCAGCATCCGCTTGCCCAACAAGCCCGCCGCCTGGGCGTTTTCAGGTTCGGCCAAGTGGCGCAACTCTTGGTTGACCGCTTGCTGGGTATTAAAATCCAGCGTGGTTTTGACGGTCAGATCCAGCCTGTCCAAGTCATAATTGGACTTTATGTCCAGCATTTTCGCAAGACGGCTACGCAACACCGATTGGGTTTTTTTCTCAACGGCAAATTTGCTGGGGATGGTGCCGGACTTATCGGGGCGCGGGGTGGCCTCGCGTAAGGCGGCATCGCGTAAGGCGTTAGAAATAAGGCCTTTTTCCGCCAAAACCCGCAAATAGCTGTCGGTCAGGTTTTGCAGCGCCTCAAAGCCATGCCCCAGCAAATAGGTAGGCCGCCGTTGTGATAACAAAATCCCCAACACTTGACGGTAAGCTTGCGCCTGTTGGGGGCTGACGTGCCTTACCGCCAAAGCCCTAGGCGACAACAGCTTATTGATTTCATTAAAATCCGCGCCAAACCACGCCGCCAAGCCATCGCCTAGGCCGTGGATTTCACCCGATTTTGGCGTTGCCGCCAATGGCATTGAATTAAGATAAGACAAGGCGATTTCTTGGCGCATGGCGCGGGTGTCCGGCCCTAGCAAATAGGCGCGGACAGAGGCGGTGCTCATTTGCCGGAATTTGTCAACAATGGAATTGGTGTAGCCGTTGGGAGAGTGGCGGTATTTCTCAATTTGCGTCGCCAAAGTGCTGCCCCCAGGCACGGTGCTGGTCGCCCCCAGCTTATGCGCCATCAGTTGCAAGGTGGCAAAACCTAACCTGTCCCATTCAATCGCCGGATTGACCTGCACGTTTTGCTCGTTAAGCAATTCGCGGTTTTCGATAAACAACAGGGTGTTGAGGATAACCGGCGGGATCGCCTCAAAACTGGGATAGCCATAAGCCGGATAAACAGCTTTAAAAACCAATTGGTTACGCCTGTCGAGGATACGTAGCCCCGCTTGGGTTTTTTCGTGATAAACGGCGAACAGGCCATAATCG
>JAQTNZ010000399.1 GCA_028713595.1 Methylovulum sp.
CTGCGAGCCGTTGGCATAAACCACTTGAAGGTTAGGGGACGGCAAACCGAATTGGTTGGAAAACGCCTGCAAGTCGCTTAAGGCGTTGGGATAGTGGTAAGCATCAACCAAGGCAATCGCTTTGCTGCCACCCGTGACCAGCGTAGTTGCCTTATTGGGGTTGCAGCCTGACACCGCCGGCACCAGCTTATAAATACACGCCAAGGAAGCCGGGGTTTCATAGCCATAACCCGAATAAGGCGGGCTACCCAACGGAGCGGCGTTAGCGGCAATGGCGGCGCGGAATTTGGCATAACCACCGGGTGGCACCACTATCTTAAAGTGGGTGCGGGCTTTTAAGCCGGCATTTTCAGGTCTGTCAACACTGGAATGGGGGGTGATTATTTGCGTTGCATCGGCAGCAAAAGCGGGTATGCCCGTGCCTAATACAGTGGCGGCCACCACCGACAAGAAGCCTGTTTTTATTATGTTCATCTTTTGTTTCCCTGTGCTAAAGATAGTTTACAAAACTCTGGCTCACCAGAGTCGGGAGAAGGTAATTTTATACCCAGTATTGTCGGCAAAGCGGCAAGGCTAATGCCCACATCTGAAAAGTATAGCCATAAAACTGACGCTTTGACAGTAAAGGATCACCAAAATAACTGATGTTACGCAGTAACGTGCTTTTCTCCCGTTTGCCGCGCTGAGCACCACAGGTTTTGTCGGGATCAGCCCGAAGGGGTGCGGCAAGGATGCCGCGCGTCGGCAGGTGGGCAGGAAGCCCTCTCTGCCGACCCACGACAAAACCGAGGAGCGCAAGATTAAGCGGCAATCGGGCCGCCTTTTCTTTGGATACTTTCTTTTGGCGGAGCAAAAGAAAGTATCTCGCCTTCGGGTGCGAGAACCCGATTAAAATAATCATCGCGATAGCGATTCGTTATTACATTTTTCAATTTTGTAAAAATGACTGCGTAACATCAGTTAATAAATATAGCACCTATAAATCTACCCGTCATTCCGGCAATCCCTTTATGCCCCGTGGGTATGCCGGAATGACGGGTATTTTGACGGTTGTAATGCTTACGATAGTTCGCCGTACATCTTTAGCAAAAGACCTTAAAACCCATATAGAGCCAAAACATTTTAGGACACGGCCTAGCGTTAACCGTATGACGGGGATGGTGGCCCTATCCTGCCTCGGTTAAAAAAATATTCGTTTTTTTTTGCATCCATTTTTTCGGTTTCTCCGTATACATAAATGCAATTTCAGCACACAGAAATTGCCCCGTGTTTATCCGAATTTTATTCTATTGAGAGTCCCCGATTATGAAAATGATGCCTAAATTACTGGTTGCTTCGATTGTTGCAGCCTTGCCGGCCTTCAGTTTTGCGGCCAGCCACCGTGAAGCCCCGGCCATTGCCCTGGATCCCGCCGCTGATATTACCGATGTTTATGCGTTCCGCAGTTGGGAAGACCCCAGCAAGCTGGTTTTTATTATGAACGTGTTGCCTGGGCAAGAGCCTAGCGCCGGGCCAAATTATTATAACTTTGATGACAGTGTCGCTTATGACATCAATCTCGACACCAATAAGGACGGTAAGGCTGACGATATTGTTTATCGGGTGCAATTTAAGACCGAAGTGCGGGCGCCGTTTACCGATTTGCCGATTGCTTACGGTGGCGTTGACACCGTTGCCGGTTTGCCGCCGGCCATCAGGAGTCTGGATGGGCCGGATTCGCTGGGTCTAGGCTTGCGCCAAACTTATACTGTCACGGAAATTAAAGGTGCCCAATCGCGTGAGTTAAGCTCAGGAACTTTGGTGGCGGCCCCGTCTAACGTCGGCCCGCGCACCATGCCTGATTATCAGGATTTAAGCGACCAAGGCATTTATCCTTTGGTGAATGGCGGGCGGGTGTTCGCCGGCCAGCGTGACGAGTCGTTTTATATTGATTTGGGGGCCACTTTTGACACCCTGAACTTTCGCGCCCTACCGATCCTGACCGCCGATCAGGATGCCAATGACGGTGTCAATCCTTTCGGCAATGACATGTTCTCAGGCTTTAATGTCAATTCTATCGCCATTGAAGTGCCTATCAGTGAAGTGACTGCGGACACCAACGCGGTCATCGGCCTGTATGCCTCAACCAGCCGCCCACGCTACAAAACCATTAACAAAACCGGTGCGGCGGTTTACTCAGGTACGCCCATGCAAGTGGGGCGGATGGGCAACCCCTTGGTGAATGAGCTGATTATCGGTACGGGCAAAAAAGACTTGTGGAATGCGACCGAGCCGGAGAAAGAGGCGCAATTTCTGGACTTTTACCTCAATCCGCGCCTGACCGGCCTGATTAATGCGGCCTTTGGCACCACGTTCCCCGTTACCGGCCGCACCGATTTGCTGGGGGTTTTTCTGAAATATCCAGGACAACCGGCAAAATGCACCAAGGCCAGCCCTTGTTCCGAGTTGTTGCGCCTGAGCGTTGGTGTGCCGCCTACCGCTCCTGCCGCGCAAAAACGTTTGACGGTGCTGGCTGGCGATAATGCCGGTTTTCCCAACGGCCGCCGCCCTAACGATGATGTCACCGACATTGCCTTGCGGGTGGTCTCCGGGGCCTTATTAGGGCCAGTGCCTAATTTTGGTGATGGTGTCAATTATAACACCGGCGCTAAAGGCATTAATTTGACCGCAAACGGCATCTACAAAGTGTTCCCGTTTTTACCCAAGCCCCATGATGGCCGTAATCGTCGGCATATAGATTGTGGTGAGGGCGGCGGCAATCCTTGTAAATAACTGATCGTGCCATCCGTTCCCGCTAACTGCGGGAACGGATGGCTTTACCGTCAAATTCTTATGATGGCCTTACTTATGATGCTCCCATCAGGTTTACGAAGCCTGCCCGCCCTTATCGTGGCCCTGTCGTTTTGGCTGTTGCCGGAATGCGTTTTGGCAACGCCCTATATCCCTCAGTCCGCCGATGAGGTGTTGGAGCAATTGCCCATCCTCAACAACAAGGCCGATTTGGTGCTGCGGACGTTGCAAGGCCAGCTAAACGCCCAGCCCGATAATTTGGTGTTGGCTGCCGATGTCGCCACCCGTCTGCTGGAAATGGCGAGGGCCGAAGCCGACCCGCGTTATTACGGTTATGCCGAAGCGGCGGTCAAAACCTGGTGGCA
Organism: Methylovulum sp.; assembly: GCA_028713595.1. GTDB lineage: Bacteria > Pseudomonadota > Gammaproteobacteria > Methylococcales > Methylomonadaceae > Methylovulum. The sequence continues at coordinate 3,156 of JAQTNZ010000399.1, forward strand.
CCACGCGCAACCGCCCGTTGAAGTGCTGATGATACGCGCGGTTATCCGGCAACACCGGCATGATTTTACCGGCGCATTGGCGGATTTGCAGGAAGTGCTCGCCAGTGAGCCGCGCAATGCCCAAGCGTGGTTAACGCAGGCGGTGATCCAAAGCGTGCGCGGCGATTATGACGCATCGCTACGCAGCTGTTCCGTCCTCAAACGCCTAGGAGGCGGTTTGGCAGCCACAACCTGCCTGTGCCATGCCGCCAGCCTGAGCGGTTCGGGCCGGCAAGCCTATCAATTATTGCAGGAAACCTTGGCCGATACGAAAGCGACAGATGTGCAAACGCGGCTCTGGACGCTGACGGTATTGGCGGAAATCGCCGCCCGTTTAGGCGATGACCGCAACGCC
>JAQTNZ010000400.1 GCA_028713595.1 Methylovulum sp.
AAGGCTATGGGCATCTTTAACGATACCTGCAACATGGCCTTTTAAGCTTTGTTGTAATAGCTGCTTAAAACTGGGATCATCCTTTAATGACGCTTTAATGCCGACAGCATTAACCCCCTCAAACTTAACATCTTTTTTCAGTACATCGACAATGCGATTAATATAACCACGGCTATGCAGTGCTTTCCCATATCGACTTTCCACCACTTCGCTTAAGGCCACCATGATAGAGATTAAAAAATCGCTGATTTCTACCGGCGTGGTCAGGTTCATATAATCACGCATATCCAGCAAAAACACCTCGCAACCATCGGCAACCAACATAGCTTGCAAACGCCGGAATTCGGTGCTTTTACCGCAGCCACGTTGTCCGGTGAACAAGTTGACGCTTTGCGATTGGCTAAAGCTGATACGCCCTGCTAATTCGGCAATCGGATCATCATCGCTTTCAGCTAAAAAAGGATAATAGAAGGCATCGGTGGGGTCTACAGGTTTATCTTCCAAATTATTGAAGAATTTCTTTAAGCGGTCGCGCTCAATAGTGACAGGCATGGGTAAACTCATATTTAAATTGTTGATAATTGCTGATAACAGTATAGGGGTTATGGGTAAAAATCAAGGTGTCGCCGCCCAATTTAGTAAAAGGCTAACCCTCATCCGCCGCCAACGCCCTCATCTCCAGTCCTTCAATCTCCAGTAAAGACTGCCCGGCTATACCCTGCAAATCGCCATACATGCCTACGGTGGCGTTCATCACCCGCTCGATTTGGCTTTGGCGTTTTGCCCATTGCTTCATAATCACTTTACGCTCCTTATCCAAATCATCTTGCATGGTGGAGAAGGCTTCAACAATGGCTTCGACGCGCAGGCGAAAGCGCGGGCCGGTGAGGTATTGGTAAACCATTTCGGTTTTGCTGTGCTGGCCTTCGGCGGTAAGCCGGGCGACCCCGATTTGCAGCAAGGTATGGCGCAACAGGGTGGCAAGCGGCAGCGCGGTGCGCGGGCTAGTGACCCAGATACCATCGATCACTTCAAAGGTTTCCACGCCTTTAGGCAAGGCTTGGCTGACGATGATGGCGACATCGGCCTTGGCGGCGCGTTGGTCTTCGCGTAGCTTGACCAGCCAGCTATCGTTCCAGTTTTTGGTGCGTTTGGCTTCCCACAGCATACTGCCGCTGGCTTGTCCGGCTTGGCTGATGACACGTTGCAGGACATCGCCGCCAAATTCGCCTTTTGCCACCGGCTCGATGCTGTCAAAGGGAAATTTGGTGCGAAGCAGGTTTTCCAGCTCCAATTCTTGCACTTCACCCTGCATTTGTTGCGAGCCTTGTTCCGCCCTTTGTTTCAGTTCGGCAATTTTTTGCTGCATGGCAGCAATGGTCTGGTCTTTTTCCATGACCTGATATTTAAGGCTGTCTTCGGCTTCACGTTTGGCTTGGCTGCGCACTTCGGCCAGATTGTCTTGCACCCGTTTTTCTATGGTCAGTTCCAATTCGCGTTTGGCATCATCAAGTTCGCGTTGTTTTTTAATCAGCTCGGCTTGGGCTTGTTGGGCTTCGGCGAGTTTGGCCTCGCGGCTGGTCAACAACTCGTTCAATTCCACCAGTTGGGTGTTTTTATAGTCGAGTTCAGCGGCGGCGGCCTGTTTGGCTTTGGCGCTTTCTTCGGCAATGACGCGCTGGCGCTCGGTTTTAAGTTGCGCGGTGACTTGTCCGGCAACCTGCTCCTCTAGGCTACGCGTGGCTTCTTGCAGATGTTTTTCTTGGGCGCGGATGTCTTGCTCGCGTTGGGCGATGGCGTGGTCTTTTTGTGCCAATTGTTGCTCGTATTGCTGGCGGGTCGCATGTAATAGCGGGGCGGCCAGCGATTCGGTCAAACGGATTTCTTGGGTGCAACTGGGGCAGATTATGGTAGGTTCGCTCATGTACTGGCTCTTTATGGTTTTTTTTCAAGAATCATACACCAGACCTATCGGCGTTTAGGTAAATTCTTGTCATAATGCCTTGGCCTTTAGTTAGCCCAGAAGCTAACCATGCCATTGCACAGATGGTTGAAATAAACCGTGCATTGGGGCAATACCACCAAAAGCCGCCGTCCTATAAAAAAAACAATACTAAAAATAATCAATTAGACTAAGGCACATATTATGCTTGCATTTAATGTATAGCAATTTTGCTTTAACTTCAGGTTTCATGCGATGACGACCACACATGCCCATTCGATCAAGCAGCATATTTCGCCTACAGGCGAAGGGCTGTTCAATCTCGATAATGCTATCGACGCTATCGCCCACTGGTTGCCGACCCAAGGGCCGATTAAAGACTTTATCCACCACAACACCTTACACGCCGTCCAGCACCACCCTTTCCATAAAGGGGTGGCGATAGCGGCAAAAGTGTTTGGTGCGCGTAGCTATTTGCCATTGGCCGACTACCAAAAGTTGTACCGCGAAGGCCGGATTAAAGATTTTGCCATAGATTGGGCGATTGCCCATTCCGACTGTAGCGACCAAGGTGCCGAAACCTTGCGGGAAAGGCTGTTTATTGCCGATGACAGTGTCCATTACCCGCCGATGTCCTTGGCTAGCCACGGCATCCGTAACCGTTGGCTGACCTATTTGGAAGTTGACTTGAATTCGCTGGTGCAGCCGATTATGTTCCGGCTGTTAGCCAATTTCCTTGACCAAGGCATCAGCCGTTGGACGTTGGCAAAACCTGGGGAAAGTTTTTGGGAATGTGTGCATCGGTTGGCACAAAACAGCTTTATCCCCCTATACCCTTTCCATGAAGCAGGGGTTAAGGGTTTATTGGATCTTGACCCTGACGCGGTCATTTTGACCTGCCTTGAAAAAATTGTCGGCAACGAAAGCTTGTATGAGCAATATCTGTTGGAGTTGTTGCTGTCCCATCCGGGCTGGGCGGGCATGGTGCGGCTGATTGAGCTGGACCCGAAAATTTTGTTGCAACGCCGCCAAATTTCCTTAAAAGACATGTTGGCCGTGGAGTTGCTGGCGGAACTGGCGGTTATGCAGCACAAACGCGGCAAGCATTTTATCGCGGCGGGCAATGTCCCCAACTCCAATGACATACCTTTGCTCAGTGATTATGAAGACAAAATCGCCGTGCCGTTACGCCTGAAAATCTGGCATGAGGCGATGGAATTTTCGCTCCATGCCGAACTGTTGGCGGCCTTAAAGCCACCTGCCGCTAATGCAGCCGACAAAACCGCCCCGATTGCCCAAGCCTTTTTTTGTATTGATGACCGTGAATGCTCCTTACGCCGGCACCTGGAAGAAACTCATGCAGGTATTGAAACTTTTGGGGCTGCCGGTTTTTTTGGCATTGATTTCCTCTACCAAGGCTTTGACGACGCTTATCCGGTGGCGCAATGCCCCAATATCATCAATCCTAAGCATCTGATTTTAGAATCAAACCTGAAGCCTGAAGCACCCAAGACCAAGGTCGATGTCGAAATGTCCAATTTGCACATCAACCGCCATTCGCTGTTGCGCAGCCTGTTGGTGACACAACTGTTAGGGGTCGGTTA
>JAQTNZ010000401.1 GCA_028713595.1 Methylovulum sp.
GAGGCTAGGTACAGCAGTAACGCTAGTCGGCTTAGGTGATAAGCCACCTTGGGGGATGAACAAAGATGGCGCGCCCGAGAGGATTCGAACCTCTGACCTCAGCCTCCGGAGGGCTGCGCTCTATCCAGCTGAGCTACGGGCGCGAAGCCGATTATTATACCCTAACTACTTTACATTTGCGATAACATTGTTTTAAGGCTGGCGATACTGGCCTTGCCGCGCTCTTTCCGCACCTCGGCGGGCAATTGTTTTTTATTGACCCATTCCAAATCATCGGCCGGCAATTCGTTTAAAAAGCGGCTCGGTTCGCATTCGCTGATTTCGCCATAGCGTTTGCGGTGGGTGCAGTAGCTAAACGTTAAGGTGCGCTGGGCGCGGGTGATGCCGACGTAGGCCAAACGGCGCTCTTCTTCTATCGCCCCGGTTTCTATGCTGTTTTGATGCGGCAAGATATTCTCTTCCATACCGATCAGGAACACATGCGGGAACTCCAAACCCTTGGCGGCGTGTAGCGTCATTAAGCTCACTTGGTCGTTGGCTTCCTCTTCCTGATTGCGCTCCATAATATCCATCAGCATGATTTTGGAGACGATTTCCGCCAACGATGACGATGGGCCGCTGTTTTTGTCGGCGATGCGTTTCAGCCAGTCAATCAGCTCGGCAACATTCTTTAGCTTGCGCTCGGCGGACTCTTTGGTTTTGCTGTTTTCACGCAACCATTGCGCGTAACCGAGTTGATCGATCATCTTTTCAATGACCTCAAAAGTGTCCTCGCGCTCGATACGTTCAGCGGTATCAAGCACCCACTCATGGAATTTGCCTAAGCGTAGCCGCGACTTTTCCGACAGTTTCTGGGTCAACCCCAGTTCGGTACTGGCGGCAAATAGGCTGATATGCCGATCATTGGCATAAGCGCCCAGTTTTTCCAGCGTAGTCGGGCCAATCTCGCGGCGCGGCGTGTTGATGATGCGTAAAAATGCGGCATCATCATCGTGGTTGACGAACAGGCGCAGATAACTCAAGACATCCTTGATTTCTGCATAGGCAAAAAACGAAGTGCTGCCGCTGATGAAATAAGGGATATTGTTCTCACGGAAACCTTTTTCAAATAGCCGCGACTGATGGTTGCCACGGTACAAAATCGCATAATCCTGATAACGGCTGCCCGTCCTGAATTTGTGGTGGATGATTTCCGAGACGATTTGCTGGGCCTCCGTGATTTCATCTTTGTGGCTTAACACCCGCAACGGGTCGCCATACCCCAACTCGCTCCAAAGTTTCTTCTCAAACGCATGGGGATTATTGGCGATCAGCTGGTTGGCGACTTTCAGGATGCGTCCGGTCGAGCGGTAATTTTGCTCCAGCTTAATCACCTGCAAGCGGCTAAAATCTTTTTGCAATTGCGCCAAGTTTTCCGGTTGCGCCCCGCGCCAGGCATAAATCGACTGGTCATCATCACCGACCACGGTAAACTTGCCCAACTTGCCCGCCAACAGCTTGACCAATTGGTATTGGGTGATATTGGTGTCCTGATACTCGTCCACCAACAAATAGCGGATTTTATTCTGCCATTTTTCCAAAATCGCCGGATGGGCTTGGAACAGCAACACCGGCAATAAAATCAAATCATCAAAATCCACCGCGTTATAAGCCTTAAGGCTGCGCGTGTAATCGACGTACAACAGCGCCGAAGGCAGTTGCTCGGCAGTGGCCGCCGCCACCGCTTGCTCAGGAGTGACAAACGCGTTTTTCCATTGCCCGATATGGTGGCTATAGCTGTCCAGATGGTCGATATCGTGTTGCTTGACGCTGTGGTTAATCAGCGTCTTTAACAAGGTGTGCTTGTCCTGCTCATCAAACAGGGTAATCGCCGCCTTATAGCCCAACGTCTTATGCTCTTTGCGCAAAATATCCAGACCCAAGGAATGGAACGTGGACACCCGCAACCCCCGGCTGAGCTTGTCATCCAGCAATTTCGCCACCCGGCTTTGCATTTCCCGTGCCGCCTTATTGGTGAACGTCACCGCCGCAATATGCCGCGCCGGTAAACCTTGCTTGACCAGATAAGCAATTTTTTCGGTAATCACCCGCGTCTTGCCACTACCCGCCCCCGCCAGCACTAACAGCGGATGGTCGATGGCCTTAACAGCGGCTTGTTGTTGGGGATTGAGTTTGGACATGGCTATATTATCGGTCTAGGGCGGCTAGAGGGCAATAAAAAACCCGCCAAGCCAACGGACTTGCGGGTTTTGAAGGTGGCGGGAAGGCTCTGCTCCGCACCCATAAAGATGCGGCCATGATTGCAATAAACTAGGGCTTAGTCAAGTTTCTCTGGCATGAACAATAGCAATCATGCAAAATCGGCTGTTATTTGTAGCAGAACCCTACTGCCCATCTATAGGAGTCTCCCATGACCTTAGCCGAAACCATTTACCAACATAGCCTTAAACTGCCTGAAGCGGCGGCGCGTGAAGCGCTCGACTTCATCCAGTTTTTGGAACATCACTATGCCCCGATACCCGACATGGCAACCTCAAAAAACGCTACCGCCGACACCTGGGAAGCCCGTGTGTTGGCGGTGGCAGGAACAGTGTCCGAGGATTTTCCTGATGATATTGATGATGCTAATGTAGAGACATTGCACGGCAACGTCTTGATCCCATAAGCCTGACGGCGGTATAGCGGATATTGCTATGGGTTTGTAAAATAATGCAAAAGATAACCAAAAAAAGGCAAATAACTTTGCCGCAAGCCGTTTGTCAAGAATTAGGCTTGCAACCAGGCGATTATGTTGAGATTTTCGCGCGTGATGGTGTGGCGCATATCGTTAAGATGAATGCTGATAATCTGGCGGGTAAATTTAGTTATCTGCTTAAGGACAGCACTTTCCCTTCCACAGAAGAAATCGACAGCGCGGGACACAATGTGGGTGGACTTTAGTCCTCTGTGTCCCGCGCTAACCCAGTAGGTGGTTGTTAAGTTTTAATAGCCGCATTTATGCCCTCAGAGTATTCCAGAGCAGCAACGGCCTTGTGGGCATGCGGTGTCATCTGATCTTTTTATTGTGCTTTAGCCATACATTGGGCCACATTTTTTAGCAAGGCCGATAATAGTGCTTGAATATTTAAACGATAATCATTATCATTAACTTCAAGCGATGAATGACCTCTCGCTACTTCTCGTTTAACGCACAGGCGCAGTGGTTGTGCGTTAAACATTTTTTGGGCATCCAACCCGAATAGGCGGGCCTTATGCGGTCACAACAAAACACCCCTGAAAAAACCGAATTGATCCGGCTCCATGCGGCAACCTGTTTTTCAATGACGCAATTTATCAATGGTCACCATTGCCCGAAACTGGCACATCTCATCGTGCGGCAATTAAGCCTGTTGGTTGCGCATCCTGATTTAGAAGAAGTGTCCGCCAGCCGTGACATGTATTTGCAACTTTTGGAGCATTGGCAAAAAGTAACGTCCCATGTGTTGGAACAGCAAGTTATCCGTAGTCAGACAGCG
>JAQTNZ010000402.1 GCA_028713595.1 Methylovulum sp.
GCAGCCTGGTCAAAGGCAGCCAAATGGTCAGGGAGCAATCGGCGCGCTTGGCGGCCTGCATCAATGACTTGGCGGCCTTGACCGAATTGTTGAAAGAATTGGCGGAACGTTTCAAGCACGGTTGCTCCCAAAACCCAAGAAAAGCCAAGCCCAACACCTCGCAACGCTTTGATAATGGCTGTGCTTTTTCTTAAGTTGATGCATATGGGGGTGAGGTACGAACCCCAACACAATGGGGTATGGTGGTCGTGTGTGTTAAATGTTGGGGTTCGCAAGCTCACCCCAACGGGCTGTGGACAACTATCAAACGTTGAATTTTGGAGAGTGCTATGCAATTGGCTATTGAATTACCTGATGATTTGGGCGAACAACTGTTACAACAAGGCAACGTCACCCAATTTGTGCAAGAAGCGGTAAAAAAAATGTTGCTCGAACAAAAACGGTTAAAACCGGAAGCCATAATAATGGCGGCTAAACAAGGCCATTTGCCTGTCACCCAGTCGTTTATTGGCGTGTTGGCGGGTTCTAATCTTGATGAAGGCGATTATAAAAAGCACCTGGAGGACAAATACCTTTGAAAATTGTCTTTGATACCCATATCGTTTTGGATGTGCTGTTGATCCGTGAGCCTTACGCGCAGATGTCTATGAATTTGTTTGATGCGGTCGTCAGTCAAACGATTGAAGGTTATTTATGTGCAACAACGATAACCACGATTGATTATTTGGTTGCGAAACGTCAGGACAAACAAAAATCCAGGGAATTGATTCATCGGCTATTGGGCGTATTTTCGGTGGCTGAAGTTAATGGTACGATTTTAGCAAAAGCCGTTGTGTCTGATTTTTCAGATTTTGAAGATGCGGTTTTATATCAGGCAGGTTGTCACGTTAAAGTGGATGGTTTTGTTACAAGAAATGCAAAGGATTTTAAAACCGCAGATTTGCCTATTTATAGCCCTGATGAATTATGGCAAATTATCTAACCGAGCTATAAACCATGATTGATGTTTGGCTAAAAACAGCCCGCGTAGGGCGCATTAGCGATAGAGACTGTGAAAGTATTCAGAATTATTCATTCTTATGTCAATATAGTGTGTCAATTGCATTTTTTAAATGCAATATATTGTGTTGAAGATTTCAAAAATCGAATACTTTCACAGCCTCGATAGCGTAATGTGCCGGATGGTTGGAGTCCAACTGCGGTGCAATACGGCTATCGCCTATTGCCCCCTACGAATGCGCCTTACCGCGTTATAGCCCTTAACGTCCTGTGCCACCGCGTTGCAGTTGCCGTAAGGTCGCCACCAGCGCGTCAATTTCTTCGCGGGTGTTATAAAACGCCCTTGATCTGACAATTGACAAAATTAGTCTTAACTGCATCAGACATTGACTGTCTCAGTTCGACCCGTTGCTGTCTATCACTTAATCTGATTCAATGGCAGTAATTTGATCATTACCAGCCATAACTAACTGTCGCCGATGATATACAGAATGAAAAATTAACATAGACACCGTCCATATTGAAAGCAGTAGTTTCAAACAATCCTTAAGACGATGTAACTTAAGGGCGTTGTAAGTTAATCCGTTCGTGGTGAGCCTGTCGAACCATGGGCGGATTAACCGTCCACCCTTCGACCAGCTCAGGGCGAACGGTTAATCCTCGCTTGCACTGTTTATGATTTATTGAAACTACTGCTTTCAATATGGACGAGGTATAATATCAAAAAATTAGCCTTCAAAAGGCCGTTTCCAGATAGATATCCAGTTAACAGCTTAATAACTTGTTAGGATATCAATCAAAGCAATCTGAATCTTTGATGTAAATGAATAATATTATTAACCTGAGTTCGACATAAGCCTTACTGTAATAAAGGCAACAAATCTTGGCGCCGCAAATCTAAAGAATTAAGTGGACCCCATTGTCCAGACAATATTTAGCCTAGTTTAAGATAGTGTCATTGCCATTGCAGCGGATTGGCGCTGCCCCGTTTCTCCGTTTGAAACATTTCGTTTGTCGCTAAAATGGTCTGCTATTTTAGCCCCGCCGCCGACTGCTGTCCGATAGACTTCATCGGGCGTTTTATAAGCCAGCGACTGGTGGTGACGTCCACTGTTGTAGAAAACAAAATAGTCGGCCAGCCCTGACAGCAATTCCGGCAAATGGGCATAACCTTTCAGGTAAACGTCCTCATGCTTGACGCTCCGCCATAGCCGTTCGACAAAAATATTGTCCAACGCCCTGCCGCGCCCGTCCACTTGTGCCCTGTGGGTATGCTGATGGTGATGCCTTTGCCCTTGAGTACGGCTATCCATTTGTCGCTGGTGAACTGCGCACCTTGGTCGGTGTTGAACATTTCGGGTGTCCCGTAGAGCCTGAGCGCCGTTGCCAGGCAGTCCACGCAAAAGCCGACATCCATCGTGTTCGACACTTCCCAGGCCAAAACCTTGCGGCTGTACCAGTCGATGACCGCCACCAGGCAGACAAAACCGTGCGCCAGCCGGATGTAAGTAATGTCCGTACTCCAGACCTGATTAGGGCGGACAATGCCCAGACCCCTGAGCAAATACGGGTAAACCGCGCGCGCCGGGTGGCCTTTGCTGGTGTTGGGGCCGGGCGCCATCCCCGCCAAGCCCAGGATGCGCATCAGGCGCTGCACGCGCTTGCGGTTGACGCAATGGCCTTCGGCGCGTAGCCAAACCACCCTTTTCCGGCTGCCGAAAAAGGGGTGGCGGGTGTATTCCTCGTCCAACAGGCGCAGCAACATCAGCTCGAACCCGTCCGCCCTTTCCGCCTTGTCAGCGTATACGGTCGACCGGGCGATGCCCGCCAAACGGCATTGGGCTGTTATTGCCAACCACCCGTCATTGGGGTCAACCCACGTTTGCCGGAGGCTTAAGGGCTGATCCCGGACTTTTTTCTAGTGCCCCTTGTGGGTATTCAGCCAATCGAGTTCCATGTTGAGTTGGCCTATCTTGGCATACAGGCGTTCGGGGTCGCTTTGCGGGTCAACCGCCTTCGGGCCGCGCTTCGTCTCAAACAGTTGCCCGGCATTCTCCCCCTCCAGGGGGTCTATGGACAGCAAGGCTTTTTTCCAAAGGCCGACTTGCGTCGGGTGGACACCGTGTTCTTGCGCTATCTCATTGGCCGTCTTTATACCTTTGACCGCCTCCAACGCCACCTTCGCCTTTTCTGCCCCAGTCATCAATTTACGCTTTTTCTCACTCATTTTCGTCCACCTGTTTTATGATGGACACCATCTTAAATTATTGTCTGTTTTTATGGGTCCACTATACTCCCCATTGTCTAGACCAAAATCTCATAAGATTAAGATAGAAGCCGGTTGATAAAAATGGGTTGTTTCATCTTTTTCATAATGCCTTCCTAAATACACGTCGGCGGGTGTCCGATAGCCCAACGACTGATGTAAACGTTCATGGTTGTAGAAATGGAAGAAATCCTTCAACCCTAGCCAGGTTTCCTGGACGGTGTGCCTATCCTGCAAGTACA
>JAQTNZ010000403.1 GCA_028713595.1 Methylovulum sp.
TACCAGCATCGATGGTCAGCACTAAGCGCCCGGCTTCGCCGAACAAATCAACCAACGCCCCCGTTTCGACCGGACTTTGGCTACGCACCAGACCACGGATTTTACGGTCATGAGTGGCTTGCGCGACTAACGTCCTTATAGGCCCATCACCTTGTGCCTGTAAAATCATCGCACCATTAAATTTAATGGTGGCTGACAGCATAGTCACCGCCGCCAACGCTTGACCCAATAGTTGTTGGACGAAGCCACCGCCTTGTTGGTGCTGGCGGGCGGCTTGCCAGCTGTCGCCCAATTTGACCCATTCGCCCCGCACACCCAGCTCGGCAAATAAAAAACGCTGTAAAATATCTTGCTTGTTCATAACTCTCTCAGTAAAGGTTTGACCTTTATTATAAGGCAAATTCCTGATAGTCTTAGGAACAAAGCATCATACACTCAAGGAGGTCTTATGATTTTCTCCAGCTCCAAACAAAGTATGCCAAGGCCGGATCAAGCATTACCAGGCAGGGATACGCCTATGCCCATCACTAACCGGCATTTTGTCAACGGCCACCCCATCGCCGAACCATTTCCCGAACAGGTGCAGCAAGTACTGTTGGCTATGGGCTGTTTTTGGGGGGCGGAACGTAAATTCTGGCAAATGCCTGGGGTTTACAGCACCGCCGTAGGCTATACCGGCGGCTATACTCCCCATCCGACCTATCAGGAAGTGTGTAGTGGACGCACCGGCCATACTGAAGCGGTCAAAGTCATTTATGACCCCGATAAATTAGCCTTTGTAGATTTGTTGCAACTGTTTTGGGAGTCCCATAATCCCACTCAAGGTATGCGGCAAGGCAATGATATTGGCAGCCAATACCGTTCCGGCATTTACACGACCCATGATGGGCAACTGGCGGCGGCCAACGCATCCAAAAACCATTACCAGACAAAGCTCAGGCAAGCGGGTTTAGGGGCGATCACCACAGAAATCATGCCTGCCGGCATCTTTTACTATGCCGAAGACTATCACCAGCAATATCTCGCCAAAGAACCGCAAGGTTATTGTGGATTGGGAGGATTAGGCATTGCCTATGCTTGAATGCCAAAACGGCAGGCAAAAAAAAGGCGGTTAAAAAAAACCGCCTTAAGAGTATTAGGAAGGATATAACGCAACTTTCAGCCAATTAGACCCTAAGGGCCTCAAAAGTTAGGTTAATAATATCAACAGGGGGCGCAAATAAAAATGTGGCATATTGTCGCAGGGGGTCTAAAGCCTAGATTGGGCGGCCATCTTATGGGCTGGCAGATAAGCTAAAATCATTGGCTTACCCCCCGTCAGTAGCCGCCCATGACGATAATCGCGTAACAATAAGCTTTATTTTTCAATTTGTTAATTCATTGTAATTTGATAAGCCCAACCCTTTTAGCAGCCTAAGCGCACTATAGCCCGCCCACTTTTACCGTCCTTGCCCTTATTCAAACTTTTTATTAAATCTATTCTTAACGGACAAATCGGAGCCGGTTAAAAGCGTGGGAGGTCATCGGGTGCAAAACTTATCTTGATGAAGGTGGTTAGAAAACAATTTAACACCATTAATATATGGTTTTTAGCAGCTATGGCCGGAATTCCCATTTATTAAAAATAAATATTTAAAATCAATAATATAACATTATTATCCCCCAAAAAACCAAGACGTATGGATGCTGTGGGCTTAACTGATGGGCTATTGATTACGTTATGCACAGCATGATAGACTCAGAACAATTGATTTAGACAATTGTTTTATCAACACCTAACCATCCCATCATTTTGTCATGTCTGGATACTAAAATGGCCTTGAAACAAAAACAACCTTAAATCGCTTGCTCACTTCCCCATTTACATAATCCGGCTGTTTAGGTCTTAAAAACGCCCATACCATCATCCTAATCAATTAATATCATCCGAACTATACACCCCCACCATGACACCGTCTTCTGCCAATTCATTAAGAACATCCCTAGCGGTCACTTTATCGGTTTGGAGAGCGCTCTTCTTACGCGAAGCGAACACCCGTCTGTCCGCCGGGCGGGGAGCCGCCGTCTGGGTACTGGGGGAGCCGATCCTCCAAACTATTATCATGCTGATAATATTTACCTTCCTGCGCATCAAAGTAGTCAGCGGCATTGATGTGTTGGCATGGCTGATCATCGGCCTGACTTTTTTCCCCGTGTTTAAACGTCCGGGAAGCGCAGCGCAACAGGCTATCAGCGCCAATCAAACGTTATTTGCTTACCGTCAGGTAAGACCCGTAGACACTGTGTTCGTGCGGGCTTTTTTGGAAGGCTTTCTAGTTTTATTGGTTATTTTGGTCATTGGCGGCGGCGCCGTTTTCTTATTTGCCGTAGACTTGTTGCCCGATGATCCGGGCATGATGGCCGCCGCATTTTTAGGGCTTTGGCTGATGGGTTTAGGCTATGGCCTAGTCGCATCGGTCGCTGTCGAGCTGATCCCTGAATTTGGCAAAATCTTCGGCATAATGATGACCCCCTTATATATGACATCGGGCGCCATCCTGCCCATACATAACATTTCCGAGCCTTACCGTAGCTGGGTACTCTATAATCCTATGGTGCACGGCTTGGAAACTGCCCGTGCCGGAGTCTCCTCTTATTATCATGTGATAGCAGGAACTGATCTTGCTTACCTATACCAAGTTGCTTTGATGACTATCTTTTTGGGTCTTGCCCTACATGTCCGTTTTGAAACTAAGCTATTAACCCAATGATTATTGTCGATAATTTATATAAGCGTTACCAGACTAGCCATGGCCCTGGCAAATGGGTGCTTGAAGACGTGTCCTTTGTCATCCCGCGCAATGTCAGTGTCGGCCTAGTCGGGCGCAATGGTGCCGGCAAATCCACTTTGTTGCGGCTAATTGGCGGCGTTGACAAACCCAATCGCGGGCATGTCGAACACCGTTGCCGGGTATCTTGGCCTATGGGCTTTGGCGGCGGCTTGCAACCTTCGCTGACAGGCCGGCAAAACGCCAAATTTATTTGCCGCATCCATGGCCATGAAGATGACATTCCTGAGCGTTTGGCTTATATCCAAGCGTTTGCCGAAATTGGCGATGCTTTTGATGAGCCAGTCAAGACCTATTCTTCGGGCATGAAATCACGCCTACAGTTTGGCCTGTCCTTGGCGTTTGACTTTGATGTCTATATTTCCGATGAGGTGACTTCCACGGGCGATGCCAGTTTCAAACAAAAAGCCAGCCAAGCCTTTAAAGATTTAGTCGGCAAATCCAGCCTGATCATGGTCTCCCACTCCGATGGCACGTTAAAGGACTTTTGTACAGCGGGCATTTGGCTGGACAAAGGCCGCGCCCACTGGTTTGACCACATTGAAGATGCCCTTACCGCCTACAAAGACAGCCTGAACCTATGAAAAAGAAACACCCTAGCGGGCCGCTGGCGGCCCTGAAAAGACACGCGCTGCTGGGCGCCACCGTGCTGGCGGCCGGCCTGAGCGTCGCGTA
>JAQTNZ010000404.1 GCA_028713595.1 Methylovulum sp.
CAGCAGGAATGTCTTAGTGACCTTCAATGAAGCAGGCGTGGAATCCGTGCAGCCCTTAACCCAGGCCAATGATGACGATCCCCCCGAAGAAATCCCCATCCTGCGCATGGATCCGGTACAAATCGGCAACTTTTACCCGACCATTAAGGAAGACCGTATTTTAATCAAGCTTGATGAAGCACCAGAAACACTCGTCAACGGCTTGCTGGCTTCCGAAGACCGTGACTTTTACAGCCATTTTGGCATTTCGCCGCGCGGCATTGCCCGGGCGATGTGGGCGAACCTGCGGGCGGGCGACATGGTGCAAGGCGGCAGCACCATCACCCAACAATTGGCCAAAAACTTTTATTTGACCTCCGAGCGCAAATGGCAACGGAAACTCAAAGAAATGTTCATCTCTTTTATTTTGGAATACCGCTACCCCAAAAAAGCGATTCTGGAAGCCTATTTGAACGAGATTTATCTGGGGCAAGATGGCCCGAACAGTGTGCATGGTTTTGGTTTGGCGAGTGAATTTTACTTTGGCAACAGCCTAAAAGACTTGCCATTAGATCAAGTGGCCTTGCTGGTCGCCTTGGTGCGCGGCCCTTCCGAATACGATCCGCGCCGTTACCCCGAACATGCCCTGCAACGGCGCGACCTGATCCTTGACGAAATGGCGGTGCAGCACTTCATCACTGACCGCCAAGCCTTGGATGCCAAAGCCAAGCCTTTAAGCGTCATCCCGCGCAAACACCACACCAACAACCGCTATCCGGGTTTTTTAGAACTGGTCAAACGGCAACTAAAGGCTGATTACCGCGAAGAGGATTTCACCTCGGACGGCCTGCAAATCTTCACTACGCTGGATACGCAAATTCAGGAAACCGTCGAAAAGGCCGCCCTCGCCAAATTGCGGGAGTTGGAAAAACAGCCTAAGGCCAATGATTTGGAAACGGCGATTGTCGTCACCCGCAAGGACAGCGGCGAAATCGTCGCGCTGGTCAGTGGCCGTGAAAATGCCGAAGGCGGCTTCAACCGCGCCTTGGATGCCGTGCGCCCCATCGGCTCCTTGGTCAAGCCATCGATTTACCTGACCGCGCTGGAAAACCCGAAAAAATATACCGCCACCACCCGCATCAGTGACAGCACCATTGTCGTCCACGGCCAAAATGGCACTGATTGGATACCGAAAAACTATGACCACCGCGAACATGGCAGCGTCCCTTTGCATAAGGCCTTAGCTAAGTCCTACAACTTGGCGACCGTGCGCATCGGCATGGATGTCGGCATCGCCAAAACGGCAAAAACCATAAGGCAATTGGGGGTCACTAGGGACATTAAACTGGTGCCGTCATTACTGCTGGGGGCGGCGGAACTGTCGCCGTTGGATGTCACCCAAATGTACCAAACTATCGCCGGGGGTGGCTTTATGACCCCCGTTAAAACTATCCGTGCGGTCATTTCCGCCGATGACAAACATCTGCAAAGCTATCCGTTTAATGTCAAGGAAACCGTAGACCCTGATGCGACCTATATCGTCAACACTATCTTACAGGAAGTCATGCGTGAGGGTACCGGGGCGGTGGCTTATAAAACCTTCCCCCATGATTATGGCTTGGCTGGTAAAACCGGCACCACCAACGATGCCAAAGACAGTTGGTTTGCCGGTTACACCGGCGATTACTTGGCCGTGGTGTGGGTGGGGCGCGATGACAACAAGCCCATCGGCCTGACCGGAGCGACGGGCGCATTGCCGATTTGGGTTTCCTTGATGCAGCGCATCTCCACCCAGCCGGTCACGTTGGACAAACCGGAAAATATCAGGATGGTCGCAGTTGACGCGTGCGGCCATGGCCGCGAATACCCGTTTATTTCAGGTTCCGAACCTGGCGTGCGCAATTGCGTAAAAGCCGCCCCCCCTGAAGAAGAAGAGGAAAAATCTTGGATTGAACCCTTTGAACGTTTTATACCCGATTAACTCTGTGTGTTGCCGCCAGCCACCGCCATTAACGGAGAGTCAAGGCTGTCGGCAACAGAAAACGCCCCACCTTACTTTTTTAACGAGTATTGCCTAATATGACCTCTTTTTTCCGCACCGCAATTATTGCCGTCTGCTTAACCCTGCCTACCGCCGCGTTGGCCGAAACCAAACCTGTCGAACACCTGAAAACCTTTTTGGCCCACACCCGCTCGCTCACTGCCGACTTCAAGCAAGTGTTGCTGAACGAAGCGGGCAACCCATCGCAAACCAGTTACGGCGTATTTTATCTACAACGCCCGGGTAAATTCCGCTGGGATTACCAAAAACCTTTCCAACAACAAATCATCTCCACCGGCGGTAAAGTTTGGTTTTACGATACCGAACTGGAGCAAGTCACCGTCAAAAAACTCGATGATTCGGTAGGGTCAACCCCTGCCCTACTATTAAGCGGTGACATCGTACTGGAAGACAATTACACGATGGAACAGCAAGGTGTCGAGGGTGATATGGAATGGATAAAACTGTTGCCGAAAAATCAGGACAGCAGCTTTAAATACCTGATTATCGGCTTGGAAAAAGGCAGCCTCAGCGGCATGGAATTGAGCGACAATTTCGGGCAACTGACCCGCATTTATTTTTCCAACATCAAGCATAACCCGACCATCAACCCGACCCTGTTCAACTTTGAAGCCCCCAAAGGCGTTGATGTGTTTTCCGAATGACCGCCCATGTTTGAGCCATCCCTACAACCGTTGGCAGATAGGATGCGCCCGCAAGTCTTGGGCGATTATGTTGGTCAGGCGCATCTGCTGAAACCGGGCAAGCCGCTGTACGAGGCGATTGTCTCAGGCCGCTTGCACTCGATGATTTTTTGGGGGCCGCCGGGTACTGGCAAAACCACCTTGGCGCGGCTGATCGCACAACACTCCGATGCCGTGCTAACGCCCTTATCGGCGGTGTTGTCCGGCGTTAAGGACATCCGCGCCGCCGTTGAGGAGGCCAAACAACGCCAACAGGGGCAAAATAAGCGCACCCTCCTGTTTGTTGACGAAGTGCACCGCTTCAATAAAGCCCAACAAGATGCCTTTTTGCCACATGTCGAAGACGGCACGGTTTATTTTGTCGGCGCCACCACCGAAAACCCCTCGTTCGCACTCAACAACGCGCTGTTGTCACGCGCCCGCGTCTATGTCCTCAACGCCCTGACTAGCGAAGACTTGTTACAAGTGTTGGCGCAAGCGCTAAGTGACCCTGAGCGCGGCCTAGGCCAATACGGCATCAGCATGGAGGCCGACATCAGGCAGCAATTTGCCCACGCGGCGGATGGTGATGCCCGCCGTTTGCTGAACGTATTGGAGATTGCCGTTGAACTGGCGGCGGCCCAGCAACGCCAAGACATCGGCGCTGACATCGCCCAAGAAGTCCTATCCGGCGGAGTCCGCCGCTTCGACCATCAAGGCGATGAGTTTTACAACCAAATTTCCGCCCTGCATAAAGCCGTGCGCGGCAGCTCGCCCGATGCCGCCTTATAT
>JAQTNZ010000405.1 GCA_028713595.1 Methylovulum sp.
ATCGCCACCGATCCGGCGGCACATCTGGATTTTGGCGTGTATGTCGATCAAGCGGGGCATCTGCTTATCGAAGTGGTACGCCATGACCACAGCCAGATTTTTTATGTTAAAAAAAAATGAGTGAATCCGCCTTTCAGGTTGAAAGGCCCCAAGGCATAGCCAACCTGAAAGGCCTATTACAGGGCTATTTTCGCCAATGCAAAAAATGCTGCTCTGGACAGTCGTCGCCGCGTAAGCTGATGACAGGCCAGTTTGCCGTTTGCGCATAAGCCGCCAATTTGGCATCAGGGTCTACCGCCACCGCATGGTCAACACGTTGCAATAACGGCAAATCATTGTGCGAATCGCTGTAAAACCAACTGCCTTGCAGGCTTTCGCCGGTCTCTGTTAGCCACGCTTCCAAATGGGTGATTTTACCCGCCTGAAAGCACGGCGTACCGACAAATTTACCCGTATACCGACCCGCTATTTGCTCCGGTGTCGTTGCCAATAAGTTGTCAATACCGTACAGCTGGACTATCGGCTCGGTGACAAAGCGGTTGGTGGCGGTAATCACCAACAAGGTGTCGCCCTGCGCCCGATGTTTTTCGATCATCTGCCGGGCGGGCTTTAACAAGATGGGCGTAATGATGTCACGGATAAATTGCCCGCGCCATTGGTAAAGCTGTTCGGGCGCATGTTCCGCCAACGGCTTTAAGGAAAAAGCCAAAAACTCGACAATATCCAAGCTGCCTTGCTTATATTGCTCATAAAACCGCGCGTTGGCGGCTTCATACTGGTCTTTATCGACCACGCCTTGGTCAACCAAAAACTGCCCCCACAAATAATCGCTGTCATCACCTATCAAGGTGTTGTCTAAATCAAAAATCGCTAAACTCATAGTTATCCTGTGAAAAAAAGCCCTGTCACGCCATTAAAAGGCCCATAATCCGGCGGGTTTGGGCAATCCCGCCAAAAGCCAAAACCCAGATACGAAATGTATCATCAAAAGGCGGTTGCACTATAGCTTCCCTGCATGATTTATGGAACAATGGAGCAATTACAAACATCTTGCCCATCATACTGACACATAATAAGGGCAAGGTAAAAAACAACAGGTTTTAACATGATAGACTCTAAAGGATACCGGCCCAATGTCGGGATCATCCTTTGCAATGACGAGGGTCGCGTGTTTTGGGCAAAACGGATGGGCGTGAACGCATGGCAGTTCCCTCAAGGCGGCATTAATGACAATGAAGACCCTGAAGCAGCGATGTATCGAGAATTGTGGGAAGAAACCGGACTACAAAAACAACATGTACAACTCTTAGGCCGCACCCGTTACTGGTTACGTTACCAATTGCCGGAGCGGTATATTCGCAAAAACTCGTTGCCCTTGTGTATCGGGCAAAAACAAATCTGGTACATACTGCGTCTGTTGACGACAGATGCGCATGTGCGCTTTGACCATAGCCCCAAGCCGGAATTTGACAGCTGGCGCTGGGTGGATTACTGGGAACCGCTGAACGATGTGGTCTATTTTAAACGCAAAGTCTACCAAAAAGCGATGACAGAATTGGGCGTGATACTACCCAGCCACGGCATCCCCGTCAATACTTGCGAATGTGTGCCTAAGCCGGTCGTTACGGGGAAAAAGGCGAAGGGGGGCGGTTAAGCCGCGCAAAACGAAGAGGGAAGCGTGTTCACACGCTTATGGTTTGGGGGCGCATTTTCAAAAAGGCCCGCTTTGCCGCATTGCCATTAAGTTAAGTAGTGTGTCTGTAATATCAACAAGATAGGATTAGCCGTTCGCCTGTCCCCAGACCACCCTTGTGGTGGAGCTGGTCGAAGGGTGGGCGGTTAATCCGGTCATGGTTCGACTAGCTCACCACGAACGGATTAACTTACTACGACCTTAACTCAATAGCACTTTCTATATTATTGAAATTAAAGTCATATTTATTAACTTAGCGACACCGGAGCGTGGGAACGAGAACGAACAACTTGTCCGACATTTGTAACGCAAAAACCATTACGCAATAACATCAAGCCCTTTTCTTTCGACAATGGACAACAACTTGAGCGTTGCCCCTGTTGGCTTAGCCTCGCCCTGTTCCCATTTTTTTACGGCACGGTCTGATACATTCAAGTAAGCGGCAAAAACGCCTTGGCTTAAACCTAACTTATGTCTGATATTGGCAATTTGACTGGCGGTATAGTGAGGGACGGGGGCAAAGAACTAGGGTCAAACTGCCGTAATGTCATTTCATCAATAGCCCCGACTTCATACAGGTCTTTTGCCATTTCGCTAAGGGTGTTTTGGATGTCAGTCATTTGCAAACTCGATGTTGATGGTTAAACAATGTGACTTGGCATAGAACACAAACAACATCAGGATGGTTGTCCGCTATGATGCCACTCAGCTTGGTGAGCGGAGGGCAAGTGTCGGTCACGATCAAAGGGTGGTGCTTGACGTGCTGGCATATCATTGCCGCCCCACTCATTGCGGGTTTTTTCATTAGCGTAATAACGAAGATAAAGTTCTTCATCTTCTTCACTCCCACTGCCTATCAAATCGATATGGCATACCGTATCGCTGTTAGCCGGAAAAAGCGGGCCTTCCTCTCGCAACACATCATGCCATAGCTTATCATACAGCTCGCGGTCACTTAGATGATTAGTACAGGCAAGAAACATGCGCAACATCGCCAGACCGCGTATCACCTCCCACAGTTTGGTGGTTAGTTGTGTATCGTCCAATGCCTCTGGACTCGGCAACTCCATTCCGCCTTGCACCAGCAAATCAAAAGCAGTGACCCATTCGGCTTCCTCAAAAGCCGCGATATACTCCATAAATTGTTCATGTAAGGTTTGGGGCATGTTTTCCTACTCGAAAAAAGTTAATCAAAAAAATAGTTTTTTTGCCGATAAGAGCCTAATGCAAAAAGAAAACGGCTTACTTATGCTTTTGCTTCCTCAATAGCTTTTTGGCGGCCTTCTCGGCACGGATAACTTCCAACTCCACCAATTCCTGCTCCATCATGGCGGGGGTTTCCATCGTCATCCTGCCTAAAGTGCCGGTACGAAATTCTGACAAAATGATTTTGGCGACTTTATCATGGTCAATCTTGCCGCCCGCACGCAGGCAACCGCGTTGTTTGCCGATCAGCTCCAACAGCTCCATTTCCCGCTCCGGCAATTGCGCTAACTGGAAACGGGTTTTTACCGTTTCTGGATAGAGCAGCAACAGAAATTCTGCCAAAAAGGCGGCGATGTCGTCATGCTGTATGGCGGTGTCCTTAATCGCGCCGGTTATTGCCAAACGGTAGCCGCTGTTTTTGTTCTCAAGATTGGGCCACAGCATCCCTGGGCTATCTAACAGGATAATACCATTGCCTATATCGATGCGTTGCAGCATTTTCGTGATGGCGGGTTCGTTGCCGGTCTTGGCAATGGTGCGCCCGGCGAGGACGTTGATGAGGGTGGATTTGCCGACGTTGGGTATGCCCATAATC
>JAQTNZ010000406.1 GCA_028713595.1 Methylovulum sp.
AGAGAATGTGTCTGATCCATATAAAGTGTTAGGTATTGATAGCGATTGTAGTTTTTCTGAAATTAAGCTTGCTTATAGGAGGCTATGCAAATCATTCCACCCTGATAAACTGGTGACTTTTGGACTACATCAGGAATTGTTGGATTTTGCGACTAAAAGACAACAAGAAATAAATATTGCCTATCAACAATTAAGTGCCGATTCTTTTAAAACGAGGTAAGGCGCAATTCGTGCAATAGGCGATAGCCGTATTGCACCGCATGTTAGGCATTTAAACATCCGGTCGCCTATTATGACGATAAGATAGTGTCTAACACCTATATTGATGCGCAATGCATAAAACAGGGGGCGTACGGTATCTGGAAAGAAATCGCCAAACACCTGCCTCGCCATCGCTGAAGGCCTTTATACGTGGCTGAACGGGTATTGACTTAAGCGCATCCCGTAAGGGCAATCGCCGGATTTTTTCTAGTTAGCGCCTTATCCAAGCCCTGTTATAAGATATATTATAACATTCGCCCTTAACCCGCCGCCGCACTGACGCACTGATGAATACTCCCGCCGACCCGATGTTGCCCGTACCGGAAATCCCGCATAACCATAAGCAATGTGTCCATGATGCCCTGAAAATGGCGGAGCTGTTATGTGTCGAGCGCGGGGTGCAGTTGACCGCTATCCGCCATCAAGTGCTGGAGCTGATTTGGGAAAGCCATAAGGCGGTTAAGGCTTATGAGCTGTTGGATCGGATCAGGCCCTTACAAGCCGCCGCCAAACCTGCGACTATTTACCGCGCTTTGGATTTTTTATTGGCCCAAGGGTTGGTGCATCGGGTCGAGAGCCTGAATGCGTTTGTCGGTTGCAGTTGTTCGGGGCATCAGCATGAGCAGTTGTTGTTGATTTGCAAGCAGTGTGAAGAGGTTGAAGAGCGTATGGCGGCTGAGGTTATGCAGGTGTTGGCCGAGGAGTTCAGGCAAGCGGGTTTTGCCGCCCACAGTAAGGCGATTGAGGTGCATGGGTTGTGTAAAAAATGCGTGGGGTAAGAACGCCTTACAAGCCATAACGCTTACGTTTGCGCCATAAGGTCGCCCGACTCATGCCTAATAACTCCCCCGCATGGCCTACCGAGCCGTTGCTTTGCTGCAAGGCTTGGCGGATGGCGGTGGCCTCGTCTTCGCCGGATAAGCGCAATTTGGCAGTGGCGGCCGGGGCTTCCAGGCTGGCGGGTTCACGAAATTCTGGCGGCAATTCTGATAGTTTCAATGTAGTGCCGCGCCCAACCGCAAACGCATATTCAATGACGTTATGCAGCTCTCGGACATTGCCGGGCCATGAGTAATCCAGTAACAGGCGCATAGCTAAGGGGTCTATCTTATCAATCCGGCGGAAATTTTCGGCGTTATGCAATTGGATAAAATGCCATAGCAACAGGCTAATATCCTCGCGGCGTTCGCGCAAGGCCGGTAGGAAAATCGGCACGACGCGCAAGCGGTACATCAAATCTTCGCGGAACTCGCCTTTTTTGACCTGTTCGCGTAACGAGCGGTGCGAGGCGGCGACCAGCCGCACATCCACGCTTACCGAACGGTCGCCGCCCACAGGGATAAAATTGCGCTCCTGAATCACCCGTAGTAGTTTGGCCTGTAAGTCTAACGGCAATTCGGCGACTTCATCCAGAAACAGCGTGCCGCCATGTGCCCGTTGGAACATGCCATGATGATCCTTAATGGCGCCGGTAAACGCCCCACGGACATGGCCGAACAATTCGCTTTCTAGCAAACTGCTGGATAAGGCCGCGCAATTGATCGCCAAAAACGGCGCGTTCCGCCGTGCACTTAGCTGATGGATTGCCCGCGCCACTAACTCTTTGCCCGAACCGCTTTCACCCCTGACCAATACGGTGGCGGTGGTTTCGGCGGCGTTTTGGATAATTTGGAATACTGCCTGCATGGCTGGGGAACGGCTGATGATGCCGTAAAAATTCTGTTTGGACGGTTTTTGGATGGTGGGTAAGCTGTCCTTGCCCTCTTGCCCACACCCGCTTAACAAGCCGATACCGCCTATGACTGCACCGTGGGTATCACGCACCATTTGCACGGATTTTTTCAGGCAGACGTTTTGCCCGTCCTGATGGGTTATTGTCAGCATTTGCCCGTCTTCTTCGCGGGTGAGGGCATAATCCGCCCCGCACGGCTTGGCGGCCATTTGTGCGGCGGACAAGCCTGTCAACCGCTCCATCGCCGCGCTCCAATAGCGGACGTTCTGCCCCTTATCGACACAATACACCAAACTATCATCCAATAATGCCAGTAGGGAAGCCAACAGCCCTTGCGTGTCAAAATCGGCTAATAAAGGGGCAAGGTCGGGAATTTGTTTCATGAAAAATGTTCGAAAGTCGGGCTAATTGGAAAAAGTGCCTATTCTAATGGCAAAACGGCAACGGTGAAAAAAGCAATGCCCCAGCCGCTTTAGCGGCGTTTCGTGCTTGGCGGTTGCCGATGTTACACTAATTGTATTTTAACGCAGGTTTAATCCTAAAATCGTAAGGTGATGTGGTATGTTGGAGTTATTAAAGTTTAATCCCAGAATCTGGTTTCTTTTGGGGTTTTTAGGCTGTGTGTCCTTGTTGGGCATGGGGGCTTATTTTCAATTGGTCGATGGGCTAGAGCCTTGCCCTTTGTGCATTTCCCAGCGTATCGCCATTGCTTTGACAGGCCTATGCTTTCTGGTGGCGGCCATCCATAACCCCCAGCGGTCAGGCATCAAGATTTACGCCATTACAGGTGCGGTCATCGCCCTGTGTGGCGGGGCCGTGTCCACCCGCCATGTCTGGATACAGCATCTACCACCCGATAAAGTGCCCGAATGTGGGCCGGGCTTGGAGTATGTTTTCCAAAACTTTCCGCTGTCGGCCACGATCAAGCTGATGCTCAACGGCACGGGAGATTGTGCGGAAGTTAACTGGCAGTTTTTGGGCTTTAGTATGCCTGCGTGGACTTTGCTGGCCTTTTTGCTGCTGGCCAGCTTAAGCCTGTTGCAAATTTGGAATAAAACGGCGGACTGAGGCCGTAGTTGGGGTGCCAATTTAATCAGCATTAGTCATATCCGCCAGAAACTTTTAAAATGGCGGTACATAGAATTATTTTTGAGAACTATTTACATGCCTTTACCCATTCAAGATTATGCCTTACTCGATGATGACGAATGCGATGCGCGTATTGTCGCCGCCAAAGCCAAACTAGGTTCACGCTGTGTGATACTCGGCCATCATTATCAGCGGGATGAGGTGTTCAAACACGCCGATTTTTCCGGTGATTCCTTAAAATTGTCACGCGATGCCGCCAATTCACAGGCGGAATATATTGTCTTTTGCGGGGTGCATTTTATGGCGGAAGTCGCCGATATTTTGTCGCGCCCTGAACAAATCGCCATTTTGCCGGATTTGGCGGCGGGTTGCTCAATGGCGGACATGGCGAAGTTAATTAAAGTGCAAAAA
>JAQTNZ010000407.1 GCA_028713595.1 Methylovulum sp.
GTCTGATTATTCAATTAATTCCTTAACTTAATGGCAGCGAGGCAAACAGCGTCAAATTGGTTGTGGCAGTGGGAAACAGGCGGGGGGCTGGCCTGGAAACGGGTCAGGAAGTCCCTGCGGCAAAAGCGCGGCTCCAAACTGTCCGCCCAAGCACGGCAACGGCTGGCTGGCGGAACAGGCAAAACGGCAGGAGATCGGCCTGTTTTATTTTGACGGCCCCCCGGATTCACGCCCAGGACTTGCACCCTCTACGCCTGGCAACCCGTGGGCGATGGGGGTATCGGAGTCCCCTGCGCCAAAAGCAAGTGCCTGAACGTGTTGGGGAATCATGGACAAAAATTGCCGCCTATTCCTGGGTCTTTGGACAACGCGCCCATCCACACCAGCAAAGAATTCACGGACAACATCAGGCCATGGGAGGAAAGGGGGCTGCCCATCTTCAACACCCCCCTATTCGCCGGCACTGAACCCGATAGAAATCCTTTGGCGGAAGATAAAATACGAATGGATGCCCTTTTCCGCTTACCAGTCCTTTTTGTCGCTCAGGCAAAACCTGTTTGAAATCCTTGCCAACATTGGGGGACTTACCGCGTCAAATTTGCATGAAATGAATGTTAAAAAACTTTTGAACCGTTACTTACCCTACTTGATTGGGGGCAAGATCACTCCCTTGCTACTGCCAACTCAATACACCTGAAAAAGTGGTGCAATTACTAAGCGCTGATTCTGAATTTTCAATAAATAGTTGTTGTGTTGCTGAGACAGGGTACGTTAGGCATTGTGAGCATTGGACACTTTGGCCTGCACCGACAACCACCTTTACGCTTGGCTTTAAAGTACATTGTACAAGCATGTCTAATGGTGTCCATTGATAGCAAATTCCGTAATCTTTACGATAATCAGCGACTTTGCCGGTTGGTTTGTTAAACGTCCACCAATTGCCAAATTTACTATTGGGGTTGGTACTGTTCCAAGCGCGGAACAACATTATTTGTGAAGTTGTTTTGCTTCGGTATACCTGCCCCCGGCAAAGTGCCCCTTTATTTTCTGTCCCTATCGCTTTAGTAAGAAGTACGGTATCTTCGACAGATTCAAAATCGCTTGCCAGTGACAAAGGTAACGCCGCAGTTCCTGCACATGCTTGTGGCGTTGGTTTTACTGTGGTAGTTGTACAGCCGTACAGAACACTTAAAGCCGAGATAATGACTAGATAATTTTTCATGAATGGCCTCTTAAACTAAACCTAAATCCCAAGCTAAACCCCATAGTTTTTGCTTATTTTTTGTGTTACACGGTGATTTGCCTTTATTATGTTACACCAAGGTATTATCAGCTACGCGGACATAAATAACAAGGTGTTCATGAGACCATATTTTTCAGAAAAGGCAATCAGTTAACCTACGATGCACTTTCTGGCACTTACTTTCTTAGCAGTTAACCCACATCATTCATGGATATAGACGCGTATACCGACTTTGACACGGTCAAACAGGTCGGCGATGTCGGCGTTGCGCATACGGATGCAGCCGTGCGATTCGGGCAGGCCGGTCATGGCTTCATCGGGGGTTCCGTGCAGGTAGATGTAACGCCACGTACTGTCAACGTTGCCATAGCGGTTACGCCCTGGTTCCAGGCCGCCTAGCCAGAGTATGCGTGTGAGTATCCAGTCGCGGTCGGGATGTTGGAGCTTAAGGGCGGTGTCGTAAATTTCCCCGGTGGCGCGTCTGCCGATAAAGACGGCGTTTAGCGGTTGGCCCGCGCCGATTTTGGCGCGGATGCGGTGCCAACCCCTAGGGGTGCAGTAGCTGCCTTTTTGTTCGCCCGCGCCTTTTTTGGCGGTGGAGACCGGGTAGGTTTGGATGATGTGCTGATTTTCAATCAGCCCCAGTTGTTGGTTGGCGATGGAGATGTCTATCAGGCTGTGGGACTGGGGGCTGGAATCGCTCATGCGCGTGTCGGTGTTGGTAGGTGGGGCGGGTATTATCGTAGATATACGGAAAACGGGAACGTTTTTTAGACCTGCACGTTAACGGGCTACGCCCACCCCTCCTACAAATCAGCGCATGATGCTGATTTCGGTTCTGCCGGTTCCGGTTTGGTTGCGTTTTATCACCACCAAATCAGTACCGCCCTGTTTGTCCCAGTCAGCCACGGCGAAGGCAAACTTATGGTCGGTTTCATGTTGGGGCGTACCGGTTTGCAACAGGTATTGCTGATAGCTGGAAGCACCTGATAAAACGCTGATTTCAGTGCTGCCAGTACCGGTGTTGTTTTTTTTGATGATAATCAAATCCGGCCAACCATCGTTGTTCCAATCCGCCACTGCAAAATCAAAGCTATGGTCTGTTTGGTGCAAGGGAGTGCCGGTTTGTAACAGGTAATGCTGATAATTTGAAGCACCGGACAGGATGCTGACTTCGGTGCTGCCAGTGCCGGTGTTGCTTTTTTTGATGATGAACAGGTCGGGCTTGCCATCACCGGTATAGTCTGCGACCGCAAAGGCAAAGGTGCCATCAGTTTGGTGCAAAGGCGTACCTGTTTGCAATAGGTAGGATTTAAAACCGGAAGCACCGGATAAGATGCTGACTTCGGTGCTGCCAGTTCCGGTGTTGCTTTTTTTGATGATGAACAGGTCAGGCCAGCCATCGTTATTCCAATCGGCGACCGCAAAGGCAAAAGTGTGATCAGTTTGGTGCAAGTCTGTTGCCGTTTGGAGCAGATAGTCCTGAAAACCAGAGGCCCCGGACAAAATGCTGACTTCGGTCAGTCCGGTGCCGGTATTGCTTTTTTTAATATTGAACAAATCGGGACGGCTATCGCCATTCCAATCCGCTAACGCAAACGCAAAGGTATCATCGGTTTCGTGTAAGGCCGTGCCTGTTTGAAGGATATAGTTTTGAAAAGTTGCAGCCATAATATTTCGTGAGTTACAGAGGGTAGAAAATAAAGCTTTTAAAATTAAGCCCTAACCAGTTTTAAAGCCATTGTTCTTTTTTTAAAAAACTATCCGCCATGAAGGACGCGAGGCTTTTGCCGATGCGGCTTTGCACGTTTCATTGCGAACACTTTTCAAATAATGGCTTTCGACTGGGATAGGGTCTAGTTAATAAAATCGGCCACCCATTTATGACGGGCAGCCATAAAATTAAGCAAATTAGATACCGCTAGCCGCTTAATTAAAAAATAGAATATGATTTCAAAAAGCTTATGTTTTGGCCGGCACACCTATTTAACAAAACGCTTATGAATACGGTCGCAAATCTTGGCTACTTAACACAATGGCGGACTGGTTTTCAGCTTATTTTATAGGCATGGAAATATTTACATCGCCTTTGTGAAATATTCACTTTATTTTTGATAATTGTATTGTGAGCCAACTATACTTACAATCTATTACAATCAGTTTACAACGAGAAAAGTATTTTGCTGGCAGGACAAATTTCATTGCCTTTTCACTTGCCTCATAATTAATGGCT
>JAQTNZ010000408.1:0-398 GCA_028713595.1 Methylovulum sp.
TCGTAAGGCCTGCATTTTCACTTATGCTCCGTGAAAAGACAGGGGTTATCGCTGTCATGGACTGCTCGGCTCCTGTCCGCTAGCGATTGTTGCACCTGTCCGCCATGAAGATAGTTTTCGCTATAAAATAGTGGTTTATGCTAGAATCGCGTGTGTGAAAAAACTAAAAAAGGTACACAGCCGCCATGTCCAGAATCCATTTAGAGCCGTATCTTCATAACACCCTGCAACACATCAACAGCGGTCTAAACCGACATTTCACCACGGGCGGCGACCCACAGTATCGGCAAGTAATATGCTGTGGCCACTACATGAAGCAATCTGTGTGGGTCACTATGGTTTTAATGGCAATCCTTGCCACACCGAGCTGGGCTACGAATGTTTCAGTTTCGCCCTAT
>JAQTNZ010000408.1:408-3475 GCA_028713595.1 Methylovulum sp.
GGTTTGAAGAGCCGCTGATAGCAACTGAACCGACGACAACGGAGGAAGATGCCGCGTTGACGGCGGCGATTGCGTCGTTTCAACATCCGGCTACAGCCCAGAATGATTTTGCCGACAGTGCCCAACCGTTTCTTGACTATATGGCGAAATATCCGGCTTCTGGCTGGAATATGGCAATCCAGACCAACTTGGGGCTGGGCTATTATCATGCAGGCTATTTCAGCCGCGCATTCACGGCTTGGGAACAGGCATGGTCATTGGGGCGTGATAAGCAAAGTCTGGAGGCCAAACGGCTCACAGACCGTGCCGTAGGCGAACTGGCGAGAATGCACGCACGGGTCGGACATGCGGATAAACTGGAAGCCCTCTTTGCGACTATTGGCGACCGCAAAGTCACGGGTTCGGCCACGGAAATGGTAGCAGGGGCGCATGAGGGGCTTTGGATATTCCACAATGATCCTGGGATTGCTTATTTGTGTGGCTCAAAGGCTTTGGTCAATGTGTTGCGGGCATTAAAGGCCTCACCGGATAAAATCAATGTTGTCGATAACGCCAGATCCGGGGAACATGGCTTTAATCTGGCACAAGTTTCCAAATTGGCCGACCAAGCCGCGTTGGCGCACAAGCTGATCCACCGCAAGGCAGGGCAGCCTATACCCGTGCCATCGGTGGTAAATTGGAAGGTCAACCACTATGCGGCGATTGTCGCGGCAAAAGACGGCAAATTCCAAATCAAAGACCCCACTTTTGCCAGTGGCGATTTGTTGATGAGCCAGGCGGCCATTGATTCTGAAAGCAGCGGCTATTTTTTGGTGCCGACAACCCATAGCCCCATCAATAAAAAGAACGGCTGGCGAGAAGTGGCGCCCCAATCCGGTGAAGCCGAAGCCGTTTACGGGATGGGGTATACCAGCTCCAACAATCCGGCAGTGACACCGGAAGACCAAGCGATTTGCCATTGTGCGAAGCCCCCGGCACCTGGAAAGGCTGTTGATCCGAAAACACCCGTAGGGATGAGCGGTTACAATATTTATGAAATGGCCGTCAGCCTGAATATTACGGATGTCCCTATAGGCTATAAGGCGGCGAAAGGTTCACCTGTTTATCTGGCCTTAGCCTATAATCAACGCGAGTCCTATCAGCCCGCCATCCCCAGCTTTTTTAATGTCAGCCCAAAATGGACATTGAACTGGCTTTCTTATATAAAAGATAACGTCAACAACCCCGGTTACCAGGTGTCACGGTATGTCGGGGGCGGAGGCGGGATAACTTACCCGTATTTCGATAGCACAACGGGCATCTTTGCCGCCGAATTACAAACCCACGCGGTATTGGTGCGCATACCCGCATCGGGGGCGCTCGTCGCTTATGAGCTGTATTTCCCCGATGGCAGCAAACAGGTTTTTGGCCAGTCCGATGGTACCGTGAAAGGGGTGCGGCGGGTTTTTTTGACAAAAGTGGTTGATCCTCAGGGGAACGCCACCACGCTAAACTATGACGCGCAATTGCGTTTGACCGGCATCACCGATGCCACAGGGAAAACCACCTCATTCAGCTATACGCACAGCAACCCTTTGCTGGTGACGAAGATCACCGACCCGTTCGGACGCTTCACATCACTGGGTTATGACACGAACCAACGGCTGTCTTCAATTACCGACCCGATTGGGATCGTTTCTTCTTTTGGCTATAACACGCGCGGCTTCCTTAACCAATTAGATACGCCTTATGGCACGAGCAGCTTTTCCTATAACACCGATACCGGCAACACCCGTTGGCTGGAGGCGAAGGATGCGCTCGGATTTTCCGAACGGGTCGAGTATCTCCATACGCCGCCCGGCATTGCCTTTTCTGATCCGGTGGCCAAAGTGCCAAAAGGGATTAATCGTTTTAACTAGTATCTCAATTACCGTGACAGCTTCTACTGGGACAAGCACCTTTACCCCATTACCCACACGGACTACACCCAAGCGCGGATGACGCATTGGCTGCATGATTGGGTTACGGGTTGGACAGCAGCCGTCATGGAGAGCATAAAACCCGCATTAGAAAACCGCGTCTGGTTCAATTATCCTGGTCAGTTGACGCCGCCTATCTATACGGGTTCGTTAGACACGCCAACAGCCACAGCCCGTGTACTGGATGACGGTACAACACAACTGGCGAAAGCAACTTATAACTGGTACGGCAAACCTTTGAAAGAAACTGACCCGCAGGGGCGGGTCACCCGTTTCACTTATGATACCAACGGGGTAGACCTAACGTTGGTGCAGCAACAAACGAATGCCAGCGGAACATTCGTGACCGTTGCCGGTGTGGCCTATAACAGCCAGCATTTGCCGCAGACCTATACCGATGCCGCCGGAAAGCTATGGAACTTGGCCTACAATGCGGCTGGACAGTTGATCTATGCCACTAATCCGCTGAACCAAACACGCTTTTGGGAATATGACACGCAAGGGCGGCTGGTTAAAACGACCATCCCTAAGAGCGTTGCCTTTTCAGCCGTGGTCTATGGCACGACCAACACCGGACTGGCCGCCGCAGAAACAAGAAACTATACCCAGGCTTGTACAGGTATCAAGCCGCCTGCAAACACCAATCTGCCGATTTCCGTCACCGACAGCGGCGGGCGCAAGCTCTGTTTTCAATATGACGCGCTTGACCGTGTCACCCAGATTAAATATCCCGACGGCACGGCGGATATGTTTAATTATACGTTCCCTGACACATGGCCTGTCGTTGCCGCCCGCGGCAAACCTAGCCTCGATTTGTGGCAAGTCACCGACAGGCTGGGACGGGTAACGACCTTCAACTATGACCAGAATCGCCGACGGACAGCGGTAACTGAACCTGTTACCGTGGATGGTGTAGGGACGGCACGCACTACCCATTATGAATACTAGAAGTTACGCATTGACAGCCAGGTTATAATATGTATTTTAAAAAGTCACATACAATTGCCAGCAGAAGAGCAGACCATGATAAGGACAATCACCCGTCCCACCTCAGCCCGTTGCACCCTGCCGATGTACATCGGATTTTTGTTGGGCGAACCCAAATACGG
>JAQTNZ010000409.1 GCA_028713595.1 Methylovulum sp.
TATAAATATAAGTTTAAAAGGTAATCTGATTATGCGCCCCACTGGCTAGAGTATATAACATCCGGCCAGCGAATATGGTAGCGGCCTTGATAATTCCGCTTTAACCACAGATGTGCGACATTGATGTGCAAAATTACCATTTTTTGCACCATATTGACCAAAAATTGCCCAAGCCTGCAAGGCAACAACGTGGCAAGCACCTATTGCCTTTAAAAACTACCATTTATTTACAATCACTTACAATAAAATAGAAGTTATTTGCTTAGCTGATGGTATGGGACTTGCTTTGTTGTATACATAGTTGCATTTTACCTGCCATACCCATCAACACGCAGAGAATCGTTATGCAAGCCATTGAAATACATGCCGAACCCGAAGCCATCACCCTTGATTTAACCAAGACAGCCGTTGTCATCATTGATATGCAGCGGGATTTTCTGGAGCCAGGCGGTTTTGGCGAATCCCTAGGCAATGACGTATCCCTATTGTCCGCCGCCATTGCTCCCTGCCAAGCCCTACTCAGTGCCGCAAGAGAAAAGGGCATGTTAATCATCCATACCCGTGAAGGCCATCTCCCCGATATGTCCGATGCCCACAAGGCCAAAGTGGAGCGTGGCGACCCCAGTGTACGGATAGGGGAAATGGGGCCGATGGGCCGTATCTTGATCCGTGGCGAACCAGGGCAAGACATTATCCCCGAACTCTATCCGCAAGCGGGCGAACCTGTCATCGACAAACCCGGCAAGGGCGCGTTTTATGCGACGGCCTTTGAATCCATTTTGCAAGCTAACGGCATTGAAGACTTGATTGTCTGCGGCGTGACCACTGAAGTGTGTGTGCATACCACGATACGGGAAGCGAATGACCGTGGTTATCGTTGCCTCGTGCCCGGTGATTGCTGCGGTTCATATATCCCCGAATTTCACGAAATGGGTCTACGCATGATTAAGGCGCAAGGCGGGATTTTTGGTTGGGTCACTGATTCGCAGCGTATTTTGGCGGCGATGGCCGGATAAACCAAATTTTTATTACTGACGTTACGCAGTAACGTTGTTTTTCTCCCGTTTGCCGCGCCGAGCATCGCAGGTTTTGTCGGGATAAGCCCGAAGGGGCGCGGCAAGGATGCCGCGCGTCGGTAAAGTACCCAAAGGGCATAAAGGGCAGGAAGCCCCTTTACCGACCCCCGACAAAACCGAGAAGCACAGGATGAAGCGGCAATCGGGCCGCCTTTTCTTTGGATATTTTCTTTTGGCGGAGCAAAAGAAAGTATCTCGCCTTCGGGTGCGAGAACCCGATTAAATAGTGTCGCGATAGCGACTCATCATGTGTTTTTTTAATCGGCAGAAAATGTCTGCGTAACATCAGGTTATCACTCCCACAAAATGACAGACGCAACCCCATCACTGTATCTTTAATTTAGGCATACCAAAATAGAGGGCAATATGACAACATCAAAGGTTAACATTTGGACACCCGGAGACTGGAACGCTTACTTCGGCTTTGGCACCAATATCCTGGTCAATCTGCTGGTCTTGACAGGATTATTACGGTTTGTGCTGAAAATGCCCGATGATCTGGTCTTCGGGCGTATTCTTCCGGCGACCGGACTTATGCTGTTTTTAAGCACCCTTTATTATGCGTGGTTGGCCTATAAGCTGGCGAAAGAAACGGGCAGGGATGATGTCTGCGCCCTACCCTCAGGGGTCAGCGTACCGCACATGTTTGTGGTGGTTTTCGTCATCATGTTGCCGATTTCGCTCAGTACCAACGATCCGGTCAAGGGTTGGGAAGCTGGGCTGGCGTGGGTGTTCATCCAAAGCTTTGTGCTGATGGTGGGCGGCTTTATCGCGCCCATTATCCGTAAAATCACTCCCCGCGCCGCTTTGCTCGGCACGCTGGCGGGGGTGTCCATCGCCTTTATCTCTTTACGCCCCGCTTTAGAAATGTTTATGACCCCCGTGGTCGGCGTGGTGTGTTTCGCCATTATCTTAGCCAGCTGGTTTGGCGGGGTGCGTTATTTCAAAGGCATTCCGGCGGGTTTGGTCGCCATTGCCGTGGGTACTCTGATTGCTTGGTGCTCTACCTTAATGGGCTTGAATTATGGCGGCATGAGTTTAGATAATGTCACGGCCTCCTTTGCCAATTTTGGTTTCTCGTTTCCACTTCCGGCTATCGGCCATGTGTTTTCAGGGTTTGAATTTTTGGGCGTGATTTTGGTGACGGCCATTCCATTCGGCATTTATGACTTGGTTGAAGCGATGGATAACGTCGAAAGCGCGGCGGTCGGTGGCGATAGCTACCCAACCACACGGGTATTGACCGCCGATGGCGTGGTCAGCCTAATCGGCTGCATGATGGGCAACCCGTTCATCAACGCCGTGTACATCGGCCATCCTGGCTGGAAATCTATGGGCGGACGTATAGGCTACTCGGCGGCAACGGGCATTACCGTACTGGTGCTGTCTTGGCTAGGCATCATCGCGCTGATGGCCTCTTTAATCCCAGTCGTCGCCATATCACCCATTTTACTTTACATTGGTATGTTAATCGGCGCACAAGCTTTTCAGGAAACGCCAAGAAGCCATGCCCCCGCCATCATTTTGGCCTTAATGCCCAATCTTGCCGCCTGGGGCAAATTGCAGATTGATAACTCATTAGGCGCGGCAGGCACTAGTGCCGCCGCGCTGGGCCTGGATAAACTGGGCAAGGTGGGCGTGCTGTATCATGGCTTGGAAGTGCTAGGTGGCGGCGCTATTTTGGGCGGCTTAATGTTGGGCGCGATAGCCGCCTTTGTCATTGAGCGGGAATTGGTCAAAGCCGCTTTGTTTGCCTTAGCCGCTGCGGCCTGCACATTTGTCGGCCTAATGCACGGTGAAGCCATCGGTTTCGCCCAATCGTTGCCAGTGACGTTCAGTTACCTTGCCGTGGCGGGCATTTTGCTGGTTTCGGCAAAATACGCGGAAATAATACCCGTCAGGCAAGCGCATTAAATTGACCTAAAATGGGAAGCCATAGAGACATTCGGCCAAGAAAAGCAGGACTTGGCTCCGCCAATGGGGCTGCTTGGCGAACGGCATTCCCCCGCACGACTGCGTCGCACGGGTGGTTTCGCGGATCATGCCCGAGCAATTGACCGGATGCTTCATCGCTTGGGCGCAAAGCGTCGCCGAACTCTCCCTCGGCGAAGTCATCGCCATTGGCGGCATGCGGTGCGGGGGCATTGTACCCTTATATCTCAGGGGCATAAAGGGGGGTAGAAAACGCCCTGCATTGGGTTTTGGACGTGACTTTTAGGGAAGACGACTCGCGCATCCGTAAAGGTTATGCCCCTGAAAACTTTAAGGCTCTATATGTGTTTTAGGGTCTTTTTGCATTGATAAATATAGCGGACATAAATCTACCCGTCATTCCGGCAGGGATTGCCGGAATCCAGTTCACAAGGATGTGAACGGTTACAATTACGCAAAA
>JAQTNZ010000410.1 GCA_028713595.1 Methylovulum sp.
AACACGGGGAACAACGGCTATCGTTGCCGTTTTTTGTTGGTGCTTGAGCGTTAAGTTAAATGGCCGCCAAAGCCCTTAAGACATCGACACGGCTAATGACACCGACAAATTGACCGTCTTGAAATACCGGAAAACTTCTGATCGGCGACTTCTGGAATTTTTCCGCAAGATCAACGATACTTGAGCTGGCATCGACACTAAAGGTTTCCGTGCTCATGTATTCGCCAACTTTACCGCTCATACCCTGATCGTAGACGCTTTCCAAAAAGACCTTGATGCCATCTTTTTCAGAGAACATGCCGACCAATTGGCCTTTCGAGTCAACAACCGGAGCGCAGGTGATTTTATGATCCAGCAATTTCTTAATGGCATCAATGACATTGGTGTCTTTGGTCAAGGTGACTAATCTTTTCGCCATATAGTCTGCTACTGTAATTTTTGCAAGCATAATGAGTCCCTCATTGTTTATTATTATAATAATTGCCCTATTGATTGTATGATAAATTTCCCTTAAATCAAATGTAAATATGGGTATCTAACGATATTCCCTTTGAGCTGTGCAAAGGCCTTGTGCCGCAGCAATGACCGCCTGCCCTAAGGCTAGGCCGCCATCGTTCAAGGGATAGTGTTGCGGTGACAGCACGGTTTTACCATATCCCTGCAATTGCCCTGTCACCGACTCCAAAAGCAAGCGGTTTTGGAACACTCCGCCACTGAGCGCTATATGGTCAACCCCGGTTTGGATGCTCAATCCGCACAGCATACTAACGGTCACATCAGCCAAGCTGTGATGGATACGGGCTGCAATGCGGGCTTTGTCAGTGCCGCGTTTTAAGTCGGCCAACACCGCTTGGCATAAGCCTTGGCAACTTAGCACAGCCATATCGTTGTTATGGCTTATTGTCCATGCCTGTGGGTAAGCCTGTTCATCGCCAAACAGCGGTGTCGCCAGCACTTCCAGGGCTATTGCGGCTTGGCCTTCGTAATTGATTTTTTCGCTATGTAGGCCGAGTAGGGCGGCGAAGGCATCGAACCAACGTCCACACGAACTGCTTAATGGGGAGTTGATATTTTTGGCGACCATTGTCGCCAAGGTTGCCAAGGGCTTGCTTGTCAATAAGCGGATAATCTCCAGATTACCATACTCTTGTTGCAAGAAAGGCCAAGCAAAATAATGCTGCAATTGCGCGTAGGCGTTACGCCAAGGTTCGCGCATCGCTTGTACACCCCCTGGCAAAGCAATAGCTTGCAAATGGCCGAGCCGGGTATAACCGCGATAATCAGCCAACAAAAACTCGCCACCCCATAATTGCCCATCATCACCTAGCCCTAAGCCGTCAAATAGCGCCGCCAAAACGGGCGGGGCGGACAAGGCAACCCCGTGTTCGGCCAGACAAGCGGCCAGATGGGCATGATGATGCTGGACGGTTATGATGTCCGCACCGCCAGTATTGCCCAGCGCATAACCGTATTGTGTCGATAAATAGCCAGGGTGGCGGTCAACGGCGATAGTTTTTGGCCTAAAGCTGTACAGGTTTTTGTACGCTTCCAAGGTGTGACGATAATCCTGTTGGACGGCGGCATTTTCCAGATCACCGATGTGCTGGCTAACAATGGCAGTGCCATTGCTCAGTAAACAAAAACTGTTCTTAAGTTCCGCGCCCATTGCCAAAACGTTGTTTGCCTGTTCAAAGCCGGGCGGTAATGGCAACGCTTCCGGGCTGTATCCCCGCGCCCGCCGCAAGGTGCGGGCTGTTCCGGCCATGACCCTAAGCACCGAATCGTCAAGACGGTTGACGATGACCCGGTCATGCAGCAACAGATAGTCGGCAATAGCGGCCAGTTTGTCGCGGGCTTCGGCATTGTCGGTGCAAGTTGGCTCGTCACTGACATTGCCTGAAGTCAATACTATAGGTGCGGCCAAATCTTGCACTAACAGCGTGTGCA
Organism: Methylovulum sp.; assembly: GCA_028713595.1. Taxonomy (GTDB): domain Bacteria; phylum Pseudomonadota; class Gammaproteobacteria; order Methylococcales; family Methylomonadaceae; genus Methylovulum. The sequence continues at coordinate 1,948 of JAQTNZ010000410.1, forward strand.
AGGGGGTGTAAGGCAACATAAAGCCAAGTTTGTCATCATCGGGGGCAATACTGGGCGCAAGCTTTTCACCTCGTGCTATCAGCAAGACAATGGGGGCGGCTGGGCTGTGCAGTAAGCAGGCTTCCTCTGCATCCACCTGAGCATAACGGGAAATCATGGCGACATCTCTAGCCATTAAAGCAAACGGTTTGGCATAACGCCGTTTGGCATCACGCAAGCGGCTGACGGCGATGGCATCGGTGGCGTTACACGCCAAATGAAAGCCACCTACGCCTTTGATGGCTAAGATGTGGCCTTGCCGGAGCAACTCGGCGGCTAAGTTTAGCGGGTCGTTACTTTCTACCCGCCTCCCCTGCTTGTCTTTCAGCCACAGCGTGGGGCCGCAGTCCGAGCAACAATTGCCCTGGGCATGAAAGCGGCGGTCATTGGGGTCTTGGTACTCGTGTTGGCAGTGTTGGCACATCACAAAATCGGCCATACTGGTATGGCGGCGGTCGTAAGGCATGGCCTTGATGATGGACAGGCGCGGCCCGCAGTGGGTGCAGTGGGTGAACGGATAACGGTAACGGCGATTGTGGGGGTCGGCGATGTCGGCCAAGCAATCGGAACAAGTGGTGGCATCGGCGGCGATAGGGGTTTGTGCCTCGCCGTCTTGGCTGGCAATAATGCGGAATGTCTCAGGATATGGCAGCCCATTTAACGGTTGTACCTCCAGACTGTCCAGCCGTGCCAGTGGCGGTGTCTGTAACGGTATCTGCCGGATGAAGGCGGCCAAATTTTCGGCACTGCCGAAGGCATGGATCATTACCCCTAAGCCATCATTCCAGACCTCGCCGGACAACTGATGTTGCTGGGCCAGCCGCCAAATCATCGGCCTAAAGCCGACACCTTGGACTAGCCCGCGTACCCGTATCGCTTTGCTTGGCATTAACAGATACGCGGCAATTGTTCACCAACCGGCCAATCAACAATACGTTTGCCGCCAAAATCTGTGCGCATTTGTACAAAACCCTGGTTATCGGCAAGCACAGTGCCGATAATGGCGGCATCACGCCCCAACGGGTGTTGCCGCATCACCGCCAACAAGCGGTCAGCGGCGGTGGCGGTGCAAATACAAACCAGTTTGCCTTCATTGGCGACATAGAGCGGGTCAAGGCCAAGGATTTCACAGGCGGCTTTCACTTCGGCCTTGATCGGTATTTGTGTCTCCTCGATAAGCATCCCGACCCCCGATTGCTGTGCCAGCTCGTTCAATGCCGTTGCCAAGCCGCCACGGGTCGGGTCACGCAAACAGAAAATATCGGCGGGGGAGCTGGCGACCAGTGCCGCGACCAAACCATGCAGCGCGGCGGAGTCGGAGATGATGCTGGTGGCAAATTGCAGGTTTTCCCGTCCCGCCATAATGGCGACACCGTGGTCGCCTATCGAACCGCTAAGCAACACCGCACAGCCCGGTTGGGCGCGGTTGCCGGAGATATTGACCCCCTCCGGCACGATACCAACCCCCGTGGTGGTGA
>JAQTNZ010000411.1 GCA_028713595.1 Methylovulum sp.
GTAGATTGTGACCGTATAAGGTTTCATCCGAGTTTTTTAACTGCTCCACGTCATAACGGCGCAGCGCCAGTGGCTTATCGAGGATATATAAGTCGGTGAAAATGCCTTCTAAGGGGGTCGGTTCCGAATGGCCTAAAATGCGCGTGGTGCCGTAGAGTTTTGCCAGTTTTGCTTTGTAAGCCTTTTCAGCTTTTTGCCATTGGATGTGTTGCCATTGTGTTTGGACAAACTCGCCGCCTTTTTCTTTAACCTTTTCTTCCGCTTTCTTTTTTAGCCAATCGCTAAAATTGTCACCGTAATTTTCCCATAGCCAATGAGCGCTTGCTGTTGCTGCCGCCGCCACTGCTGTCAACGTAGAAGGATCTGTCATACGGCCTCTTTTGGCTTGTTTGGGGTAATAGTTGCAGAGTATAGCTAACTGGATAAAACATGTGTAGTGACTAACCCATATTTTATGAAATAGACGTTCGTAAGTTTTCACGATAGCTTAGTAGTCCTAACTAGGGATACCATTCCAGTAATTGAAACCATTGGTTATTTTTTAGGCAGAAGGTCGAAAAATCCGCCTTATCAACGGTTAATATCTGTTGTTGCCGATAGGTATTGGCCAGCCAAACTACAGCGGCATCCGTGAAATCAATGTCATGGTCAGCATATTTTTCAATAGTTTGTATTATGTCGCCATAAGCTGTTACTGGCACCTCAACTACGGTAACTCCTCCACAGGCCACCCAGTTTAATAAGGCTATTTTTGCTTTTACATCTAAAAAATAACAGCTTTCAGCAATTACGGGGGCTACCGTAATTAATGCTTGTTGGTTTTGCCGGAGAAAGCTTAAGGCATGTTGGTGCAGTTTATCGCGGCGAATATAGAGCGCGACCAAAAACCCCGTGTCAATTATCAGCATTGCCAGTAAACCGTGCTTTTAATAAGGCTTTGCTATGTTGGGCAATATCGCCTTCGTGGGTTTGGTCGGCCCCAAAACCTTCCTTACCCAATTCATAAGGGCTTAAGGGGCTATTGCTGGCGGTCAATAAGCGTTCGAGAGCCAAACGGATAGTTTCAGTTTTGGACAATTGATGTTGTTGGCAATACAGGGTGAGCCGTTGTTCTAGGTTGTCCGGTAATTGTATGGATAAAGGCATAGCGGTTCCTTTGGCGTGCAGAGGTGCGTTGTTTGGATAGTGTGAAAGTTTTAACCTGCTTCGTCAAGTCGATGGCTGCCCGATTGTGCATAAAATAAAACTTATTGTAGAGACGGAAGCACACAACGTCTCTAACCATCTTTGAGCTGGTTAATGGTGGGTCAAGACGTTGCCGTGCAACATTTCTACGGTGCGCCCGTTTTTAGGGGTGTCGTTGATAAAATAGCAGTAGGTAGTGGCTGATGGCGCGTAGGTTTTCGGCGGGGCGATGGTGTGGAGTACGAAAGTGCAACTTGACAAAAAATAGATTTCAATACACTGTTAAATTCATCAACTATTTTGGAGCAAGGGTATGTCAGCAGTAAAAGCTATTAGTTTGACCAGTGTGGAAGACTATTTGAAAGGGGAACTGACCAGCGAAGTGAAACACGAACTGATTGATGGTCATGTGTATGCTATGGCTGGAACGAGCGCTAACCATGAAAGAATATCTGTGAATGTTTTATCAGAATTTAGAAACCACTTGAAAAACTCACCCTGTGAACCATTTGGTTCAGATATGAAATTAAGAATTAATTCAAATTTTTTCTACCCCGATGTAATGGTGGATTGTAATTTTGACAATTCCGAGCCTTATTTTACGAAAACCCCTATTATCATTGTTGAAGTTTTATCTAAGTCCACTCGACGAAAAGATACAACCATTAAGTTTATGTCGTACATCAACATCCCTAGCTTACAAGAATATGTGATGGTTGAACAAGATATTGTGGATGTTCAGGTATTCAGAAGAAGTGAAGGTTGGTTAGCAAAACATTACTTCCTAGGCGATGACATCACTTTTGAATCCATTGGGTTAACCTTGTCAGTGGCAGAAATCTATCACCGTGTACAAAACGATGATATGGTCGAATTCCTGAACAACACAGCCGCGCAATAGCGCGGTTTTTTGATCCCTCAATACAAAGTTCGCATATCCCAGTCATGACGAAACCCATGACGGCCACCGCCGTCCGGTGGGGTCTACGCTGTAGCCCCCACAAATAAAGGATTGTGCATGAAATAAAATTTGTTGTGGAGACGAAAGTACGCAATGTCTCCAGCTACCTTTGGGCTGGCATAAACTTAAGCTAATGGTGGGCTTATAGGCTTCAAGACGTTGCGTGCTTTCGTCTCTACGGTGCGATGGAGCGCGGGCATCTTGCCCGCAAGTGCGGGCAAGATGCCCGCGCTCCAATGCCCCAGCTCAATCATTATCCTCACTAGGTATTTGTCCGCGTGATTCTTCCGACAACAGCATTTGCGCTCCGGTGGTGACGAGGGTGTCGCCCGGTTTTAGGGTGTCGTTGAGAAAATAGCCGTGGGCGGTGGGGGTGTAGTGGCTGATGGCGCGGCGGCTGAAGGTGTCGGTGTCGGTTTTTAGGTAGACGTAGGCTTGGTCGCCCGCCCAACAGACGGCGGAGGTCGGGATGATGACACCGCTCTGTGGCTTATCGTGTTCGGGCAGCCAGGCACTGACGCTCATGCCGGTTTTGATGGTTTTGCCGCTGGTCTGGAAAAAATAACTCAGGCCTTGGCTGCTGTTGTCGGTTTGCGGGGCGACTGAAATCAGTTCGGCGGTTTGGGCTTTGCTACGCTCGCCGGACACTTCCACGGCAATGGTGTGCAGGTTGTCGGCAGGGTTATGGTGGCTGGGAACGGTGATTTGTAATAGGGTTTGCTGGCCGCTTAAAAACGGGGTCAGTTTTTCGCCGTGGGCGGTCAATACCCAAGCGGATAGGGTGTTGCCCCAGTTGAGCAGGGCTTCGTCAATCAAGGCTTGGTCTTGGTATTGGGTGGCATCCAGCAAGGCTTTGTCGGTTTGCCATTGCGCCTGTTGGTCTTGTAGGTTGCGTTTGGCGGTGACACCGTGTTCGTAGAGGTCTTGTTGGCGTTGGATGCTTTGCTCGGCTTGTTTAAATTTGGCGTTGGCGCGATTACGGTCGGTTAGGGTCGCTAGATAACGGTGATGCAGGCTGAGTAGGGGTTGGACGCTAATGGCTTTGCCAAAGGCCAAAAATTCGGCGTGATGGTGTGCCGGTTGCAATACGGTGACGACTAAGCCGGTTTGTTGCTGGGTCTTTTCATCCAGTTTGATGACGGTTTGCCCATTGATGTGTTGGGTTTTGCTTAGGGTAGGGGAGTCATCATCATCGGCGATGGCACTATTGAGGCAAAACCAGCCGATAATGAGAAGTGCAAGCGTGCGGTGAAGGGAGGGTACTCGGGTGAATCCAGCCATGCGTAGGTGTTCGGTGTGTAAGCCTT
>JAQTNZ010000412.1 GCA_028713595.1 Methylovulum sp.
GCAAACGGTAACGTCGGGCATTATCAGCGCCTTGGGGCGTTCCGGCTTGGGTATTGAAGGCTATGAAGATTTTATCCAGACCGACGCGTCTATTAACCCTGGCAATTCCGGCGGCGCGTTGGTTAACTTGCGCGGCGAGTTTGTCGGTATGAACACCGCCATTTTGGCCCCTAATGGCAGCAATGTCGGTATCGGCTTCGCCATCCCCGCCAATATGGTCATGTCCATTAAAGAATCGCTGGTCAAACATGGCGAAGTGCGGCGCGGGTTGCTGGGCGTGACTACCCAAGACTTGACCCCCGAGCTGGTCAACGCCTTCAATTTGGAAAACAAACATGGTGCGGTGATTAGCCGTATCGAAAGCGGTTCGCCCGCCGAAAAAGCTGGGCTGGAACCGGGCGATATTATTGTCGCCGCCAATGGCCGTGCGGTTAAGGATAGTCACGACATCCGCAATATCATCGGCTTGCTGCAAATCGGTGAGAATGTCACCATTGACTATTATCATGGCAATGACAAAAAACAAACTACCGCCACCATCGGCAAGCCCGAACGTCCGCAATTGGCGGGTGATAAATTGCATCGGAAATTGCGCGGCACGGTGTTAAGTTCCACCGACAAAAACCAAATTGAAGGGGTGTTGATTGAAAAAATCGACCAATCTTCGGAAATATGGCGCATAGGTTTGCGTCCAGGTGACGTGATTGTCTCAGCCAACCGTTACCGAATCCGTAATCTGGATGAGCTGAAACAGGCGACCAACCCTAACGGCCCGTTGCTGATTAATATCCAACGCGGTCAAGAAGGCTTTTTTGTCGTCTTGCAGTAAAATGTAGCGGCTAAGGCACGCCCACCGTTCCCATCTTAATATAACCGGAATGGTGGCGGCCTCATGCTGGATAATGTCAGTTACCCCCCAAGGTTTTATGATTAGCAAACACATCGACCATATAGGCTTGAATGTCGCCGACTTGGCAACCAGCCTCGCTTTTTATCAGGACATGTTTGGCTTTACGCTGATTGAGCGGTGGGAGGAACCCAAGCAAGCGTTTATAGGCGCAGGCGACACCGTGCTGGGGCTTATGGAAATGCCGGACTTTGATTACCGTGCCTACACTATGGCGCATTTGGCGTTTACCTGTGAGCCTAGCGATTTTGCCGATGTGGTCGGCAAGGTGCAACGCTTGGGGCTTGATGTGGTGGCAGGCCCTAAAGCCCAGCGTGGCGGCGAGACCGTGCTGTTTCGTGACCCATCAGGCAATATATTGGAAGTGTGCTATCCATCGATAGGCGAGTGGAAGGCTTTGCAAGGTTAGTGCGGGTCAGGGGCTAGAAGGCAAGGTAGTGGCAATAAAGCCATTACGCCAAAGATTCTAAAAAATTAAAAATTTTATATATCACCGCCTTAACAGATGTTTATAATGGGAAAAGTAGCCGATATAAACAATAAAGTTAATTAGAATCTTGCCCGATTAAAAGACATGAACCCCGAAAAGCATTTTATCCCCTTAAATATCGCCATTTTAGTGGTGTCCGACACGCGCACCGAAGCGAATGATGTGTCCGGCAAAACGTTAGTGGAACTGGCGGCTTTTGCAGGCCACAGCATTATCGAGAAAAAAATCGTGCCGGATAATAGCTATCACATTCGGGCGGCGGTGTGTAACTGGGTGGTGGATGAGACGGTGAATGTCATCATCAGCACCGGCGGCACGGGCGTGACCGGACGCGATGGCACCCCCGAAGCGCTGTTGCCCTTGTTGGATAAGGTGTTGGACGGTTTTGGCGAAACCTTTCGGATGCTGTCCTACCAAGACATTAAAACCTCCTCCATCCAATCACGCGCACTGGCTGGGGTTGCCAACGGTACTTATATTTTCTGCTTGCCAGGTTCTGCGGGGGCTTGCCGCACGGCTTGGGAGGGTTTGATTAAAGACCAGCTTGACCACCGTACCCGCCCCTGCAATCTGGTGCAGCTCATGCCACGCTTAAAGGAAAAATGATGTCGTCCATCTTTGTGTTGCTTGGCGCTATCAGTGCCTTAGTGGGGGTGGCTTGTGGCGCTTTTGGTGCCCATGCCCTAAAGCAGGCTATCAGCCCCGAACTGCTCAGCGTCTATCAAACGGGGGTGAATTATCAAATGTGGCATGCGTTGGGTTTGCTCGCTATTGGTGTACTCCATCAACAAGCCCCCGCCTCCAAGCTTTTGGCTTGGGCAGGTTGGCTAATGTTTGTTGGCATTTTGTTATTTTCGGGTAGCTTATATATATTGGCGGTATCGGATGAAAAGGCCTTAGGGATGATAACCCCCGTTGGTGGAGTTTGTTTTCTGATTGCTTGGTTGCTGTTTGCCCTCTCCGCCCGAAAAAAGAACCTTTCTTCCCCTTCCGCAGTTCCCAAGAAAAAACATAGCAGGTATCACTAATGCGCGACGCAAGCCCCAAAACCACGTATCTAAAAGATTACGCCGTTCCTGATTATCTTATTCACAGGGTCGCGTTACATGTTGTTTTAGATGAAGAAAATACGCTCGTCACTTCGCGCCTGACCCTTACCCGTAATCCGGCAAGCAGGTCGATGGACACTGCGTTGGTATTGGTGGGTGAAAACTTAAACCTACAGCGTATCGTCCTCAATGACGACAGTGAGCTAGGTGATAAGGATTATCTGCAAACTGCCGATACCTTGACTATTTACAATGTACCGCAACAGCAGCCGTTTGTGCTGACTATCAGCAACACCATCAACCCGAAAATTAACACGGCGTTGGAAGGGCTATATTTGTCCAATGGCATGTTCTGTACCCAATGCGAGGCGGAAGGCTTCCGTAAGATCACTTATTTCTTGGATCGCCCTGATGTGATGGCGACGTTTACCACAACGCTGGTGGCGGACAAGACCCGTTATCCGGTGCTGTTGTCCAATGGCAATAAAATCGCCCACGGTGACGATGCCAATAACCAACATTGGGTGACGTGGGAAGACCCGTTCGCCAAGCCTTGTTACCTCTTCGCGCTGGTGGCGGGGCAATTGGAGTGCATCGAAGACCATTTCACCACGCAATCAGGCCGCACCATCAGCTTGCAGATTTTTGTCGAACCGCAGGATACGGACAAATGCGCTCACGCCATGCAGTCGCTGCAAAACTCCATGCGCTGGGATGAGCAGGTTTATGGCCGTGAATACGATTTGGACTTGTATATGATCGTGGCGGTTAGCCATTTCAATATGGGGGCGATGGAAAATAAAGGCTTGAACGTATTCAACACCAAATTTGTGCTGGCGCGTCCTGACACAGCCACCGATTCCGATTATGAGCATATCGAAGGCGTGATCGCCCATGAATATTTCCATAATTGGACAGGCAACCGCATCACTTGCCGCGACTGGTTTCAGCTCAGTTTAAAAGAAGGCTTTACGGTGTTCCGTGACCAAGAGTTTACCG
>JAQTNZ010000413.1 GCA_028713595.1 Methylovulum sp.
TATGCCGATACAACAACACCTTGTATGCGGTGAGCAATAAGGCAAACAAGGTCACGCCCTGTTGTCCCGCCAGTCTTTTCAGTTGTCCGCTGGTCTCGCTATCTAAGGTGAATGCCACCGAAGCACCCTGATAATTTGACACCGCCGGCCTTGGCTTATCGGTTGGCAAAGCCAGCAAAGGAAGCTCCCCTTGCAATTGCTGATGCCAATAATCCCAAGCCTTACCGCAGGCCGGACTATCCAAGTAATGCCTTTGCCAGGCAACAAAGTCGGCATAGCTGGACTTGAGCGGGGTTAATTGCCTTTCCTTACCCGCATAGATGATCTGCAATTCTTTGACAAGGATAAGCACAGACCATAAATCGACGGCGATATGGTGGGCGCAAATCAACAAGGTATAGGTTTCTCCAGCAGATACCGGATCGGTATGATCTGGGTTAGATTTTCCATGCAGATAACAAACGGTACGCAGTAACGCTTCGTTTTCCAAATCGAAAGTTCCCCTAACCTGCCGAGCCATATCGGTCTGCAATTGGGATTGAGACCATGAACAAGCGTCAACGGAGGTAAAAAAATCCGCTAGTTCAGATAGGGATAGCACTTGCTGGCTGATATGGCCGTTGTCATCAGCTCGGTACACGGTACGCAATAGAGGATGGCGCTCCAGCAAATGCCGGAAGGCTTGTTTTAAGCGTTCTGGGTCAACATTGCCATTAATGCGCAAGGCCAGATGCAGGTTATAGACGATGCTGTCCGGCTTCGCCATTTCAGCGGAAGCACTCCATAACTGTTGCATAGTCCACATAGAGAATTGGCTCGCAGACAGGCCTGAAGTGTAAAGCGTGCCATGAGTGGTCGTATTTTGGGTGTCGGCAATGCCTGCTGTGGTGTCCGTGGTGGTTTCAGAGAGTTTTTCAGCTATTGTTTGCAAGGAATAATCGGACAGGAACAGCGATAACGGCACGTCAGTGCCTAACAATTCGTCAGTCGTATACTTAAGCTCAACGGCTTTGAGCGAGTCCAGCCCCAACGAGCGCAGGGGCATATCAGTAGCTAGGGTTGATGCTTCAATTTTTAACAAAAGCGCGGTTTTTTGGCTGAGAAAACGGGCGATCAACGCCACGCGTTGTGCTTTTGGGATGACCGCCAACGCTTGTTGCAGGATTTGGGATTCCGGTGACGGTGTGGTACGCGCCTCCACTTCGTTGACCTGACCACCAGATTCTCCGGTGCTAGGGCTATTCATATCCACCTGACCGCCGGAACGGAATAAAATCGGCAAGACGTTTTCCATGTACATTTGCTTGCAGGGTTGGCGGCGGAGCTTACCGCTGGAGGTTTTCGGCACCGTACCTGGTTGTACCAAAGCCAATTCGGTGATCGCCAATCCACAGGTTTCGGCCAGAATCTTACGCATGGCGGCGGCAATGGCCAAATAGTTAGCCGAGCGCATCGCCGTACGGGTCATTTCGGCGACCACAACCAATTGCTCTTCGTCACTGTCGCTTATCGAAAAAGTGGCGCAGGCATCGGGAATAAGTTCAGGGATTTCCTCCGCCAGCACTTGTTCAATATCTTGCGGATAAAAATTCCGTCCTCGGATGATGATTAAGTCTTTGATACGGCCTGTTATGAACAGGCGGCTGTTATTAAGGTATCCCAAGTCGCCGGTGCGAAGAAAAGTTTGCGTAGTGTGGGCGCTTGCATCGGTTATCGGCATTCGAAAAATCTCTTCAGATTCTTCCTCATGGTTCCAATAACCTTTGGCTATACTAGGCCCTGATACCCAAATTTCGCCGACGTGCCCTGTTGGGCATGGCTGGCCTGTTTCGGGGTCAACAATACGGATGTCGTGATGCTCAGAGACTAAGCCACAAGCCACTGCACTTGCGGACTGGCCCGCCTCGGCACACATAGCATTTTCCGCAGCGAATAATTTTTCCCCTGACACAAAAAGCGTCGCTTCAGCCAAGCCATAGCAAGGGAAAAAATTGGCGCGGCGAAAACCACAATCGGCAAATTTTTCTGCAAAACGCTCCATAGTGGTACTGCGCACCGGCTCTGAACCGTTGAAGGCCAAGCTCCAACTGTTCAAATCCAAAGATTGCATGTCTTCCGTAGTCACTTTACGAAAACAAAGGTCATAAGCAAAATTCGGTCCGCCAGATGTGCTTGCCCGATAGGATGAAATTGCTTTAAGCCAACGGATGGGTTTTTCCAGAAACGCCATAGGCGGCATCAAGATTGCCGTGGCACCAAGATAAAGCGGTTGTAACAGGTTGCCGATCAAGCCCATATCGTGGTACAGGGGTAGCCAACTGACAACGGTGGTTTGGTCGGTATGTCCAAAACCCTGTTTTATCGCTTTTTGGTTAGCCATCAGATTGCCGTGGCTGACCATCACCCCTTTAGGGTTTCCGGTGGAGCCGGACGTGTATTGCAAAAAGGCCAAGCTATTGGCTCCCAATGCCGGTGGCAGCCAATGTCCGGTAATGTCGGATTCCAGCTTGTCGGTGGCAAACCATGCCAAGCCTGGTTTGCTCTTGCCATCCGCTAACAGGTTTGGTTCTTTGCTTGAAATTGAACAATCAGGCCATTCTTCCAATTCATTGCGTATTTTCGCCGCAAAATCAGTGGTGGTCATAATAATGGCAGGTGTGGCATCGCCAATCACCGCCCAAAGCCGTGACTTTTGCCGCCGCGTAGGCGGGCTGCAAGGTATGGCGACCACACCCGCATACAAACAACCGAAAAAACCGGCAATGTAATCAAGCCCAGGCGGATAGAGCAACAAAGCCCGTTCGCCGGTCATGCCCATAAGCTGAAGATGGGCGGCGATAGTGCGGGCGCGATAGTCCAATTCGGCAAAGGTGAAGCGCCCGCTTTCGTTTTCGCCGTCCTGTAAAAAAACGTAGGCTGTCTTATCGGGCTGTTCGCCCGCCCGCCCACGGGCCAATTCTACAAAATTGGTGTAAGTTGTTTGGGTGTTCGCAGCCAGTCCTGATTCTTCGATGAAGCGCACAATAATCTCCCTATGAGACGTAATTCAGATATGAACGGTACCAAGGCAACACTTGGCCGGCGGATAATCCGGCGCATTGCCCCAAAGCGATCACAGCATTGTAATAAACGTTTTTAATAGGCATTCCTTTCAGCAATGCCATAACGCCTCGGACGGCGCTGCCGCGCGTATGCCAATCCACATTGAAAGATATTGAGCAATCGAGGCTGCGGACGTGGTGCAGCATTCCCGGCGGCATGTACAGCATGTCACCCGCTTCTACAATACATTCCTGGACTTGTGCTGCACGGTAAAGGGGGTGGCGTATAAAATCGGGGTTTTCGACATCCACTTCGCACCAACGCCATTTATAGCGATAACAGGACGGCAATTGGTCGTGATGCAATAAGGTGAAACGTTTGCGTCCTTTGATTTGGAAGAA
>JAQTNZ010000414.1 GCA_028713595.1 Methylovulum sp.
AGTGCGGGATAAATTCTTTGATTTGTTCAGGGTCGGTCAAATCGATTTCATGGACTTTGGTCAAATCGCCGTTGATGATCGCACCGCGTGGCATCAGCAAATTTGCCGCCGAATAATCGTTGGCATTATCAGGGATGTCACCGTAAGACAGCAAGCTTTGCCCGGAAATGCCGCCGCCGTACAGCCAGCCTTTATAAAATTGGGCAATCGCCAGCAAATCGGGGATATACACTTGGTCGATAAAGGTGATGGTGCGGTCAATAATGGACGACACCAAATTCAGGCGTTCCATATTGATGGCACCCACCGCACCAATACCATCAATATTGATCGCACAGGGCACACCGCCGACCAGCCAGTTCGGGTGCGGGTCTTTGCCCCCGAAGATCGTGCGGATTTTCATAATGTCTTTTTGAAAATCCAAGGCTTCCAGATAGTGGGTCACTGCCATCAAATCGGCTCCCGGTGACAACAAATAAGCCGGATTCGTCCAATAGCCATTTTTGAACGGCCCTAGTTGCCCCGATTCGACAAATTTCAACAGACGGTTTTGGGTGTCACGGAAATAACCGGGCGAAGACTTGGGGTTATGTGGCGAAATGGACTGCTGCAACGCCGAAGTCGCCGCGGGGTCGGCTTTCAGGGCGTTGACCGGATTCACCCAATCCAGCGCGTGCAAATGGTAGAAATGCACCAGATGGTCTTGCACTTGCAGGCTTAACTGCATCAGATTGCGTATTGAATTGGCGTTTTCAGGAATCTGGATTTTTAGCGCATCCTCCACGGCCCGCACCGAAGTCAAGGCATGGGTCCCTGTGCAGACACCGCAGATACGCTGTACAAAGGCCCAGGCATCACGCGGGTCACGGCCTTTTAGGATCACTTCCAAGCCACGCCACATGGTGCCGCTGGAGATGGCGTTGCGGATGATATTGTCGTCATCAATATTGACTTCACAACGCATGTGGCCTTCGATACGGGTGACCGGATCGACCACGACACGGCGGCCCGCATCATTTAAATTAAAGCCGTTAGGGGTTTTGGTGACGGTCATGAGTGTTCTGCTCCTGGTTGTTTGGCGCGGTTCAGTGCGGTCAAGCCAGCATGTGCGGCAATGCCGACACCGACTACCGCCGCCGCAGTGCCGCCGACAGCATCGGCGTTGGCTTCAATGCCAAATTGGTTAATATCGGTGAGGCGCTCATAAAAGCTGCCTTTATCCCAGAAACCGTCTTCAGAACAACCGATACAACCGTGACCGGATTGGATGGGGAATGACAAGCCTTCGTTCCAACGCACTGTCGAGCAAGCGTTATAAGTGGTCGGCCCCTTGCAGCCCATTTTGTACAGGCAATGGCCTTGGCGAGCCGCTTCGTCATCCCAATGCTCGACAAATTGCCCGGCATCAAAATGTGGCCGCCTATAGCATTTGTCATGGATGCGCTGGCTGTAGAACATTTGCGGACGGCCTTGTCTGTCCAAAGTCGGCAATTTGTCGAAAGTCAACAAATAGGCCACCACCGCTGTCATCACTTCGGCAATCGGCGGGCAACCGGGGACTTTTATGATAGGCTTGTCCGCCAGCCCCGGCACTTTATGTACGGGTGTGGCTTGGGTCGGATTAGGTTTGGCGGCCTGCACGCACCCCCACGATGCGCAAGACCCCCAAGAAATGATGGCTTTGCAGCTTTCCGCCGCATATTTAAGTTGTTCGACAAAAGGACGGCCTCCGATGATGCAATACATGCCATCTTCCGCCAGCGGCGGATTGCCTTCAACGGCCAAGATATAGTTGCCTTTATATTTCTCGACAATTTCATCAATGATGGCTTCGGCATTATGCCCGGCCGCCGCCATAATGGTGTCGTCGTAATCCAGCGACAACATGGATAAGATCACGTCCTTAGCCAAAGGATGGCCGGAACGGATAAACGATTCCGAGCAACAGGTACATTCCAAGCCGTGCAGCCATAGCACCGGAATACGCGGCTTGGTTTCCATCGCATGGGCGATTTTTGGGGCGAATGCGGGAGCAAGCCCTAACGATGCCGCAGTAAGGCTACAGAATTTAAGAAAACTGCGGCGCGTAATGCCTTGCCGACGCATGACATCGTAAAAAGTCTCGTTCATTCAGGAACTCCTGGCGTTCTCGGTACCGCGTTTCCAATACAACTTCTTAGCGATAGGCGGCCGCCGCTTTACATGGCAGTGACACTGTCACTTGGAAGCGCTTATAGTGTTTATGCTTATTATTTTTTGGGTACAGTGTTGGGCCGATTTGGCTTTGCAGTCCAATTGCAACATCCATGCCGGACAAATGCCCACACAAAAACCTTTATAACTGTATGGAAAATAATGCCTAGAACGGGCGTAAAAATCTTAAGTAATGTTGCTTATGAAACAAAGGCGACAAATAAGTGCGGCAATTGCTTGAAAGCCGACGCAACGGGACGTAGGGGGAAAGCCCCCTATTAATTGACAGTTTTTGCGCAATGTAAAAACCCAATAAGCTATTTCGCCACAATATCAACGATCAATTGTCCGGCCTGTACCGCTTGTTTGCGCCATTGTTGCCAATAGCTCTGGTTTTGTTGATGGCGCAGGCAGCGCAGGTAACGCACCCGCTGGGCTTTATCAAGATAATCGAAAAGCCGTGGCATTAGGCCATCTTCGATATTGTACGCAGGTTTCTCAGGGGCTAGGCAGACGGGGATAATGTCGGTTAACGGCAGTTGCAACTCTTGGGCTATGGCTTCGCAAGCTAGGCGGATGCTTTGGGCTTTGGTGGTGTCGGGGTGTTGGATGTTGTAAGGAGGCTGCCATTCGCGAAGCGGGCGCAGGCGGTCGATTTGGGTGGCGACGGCGATAATCACCGGCAAGGCTTGGTGGGGGCGTTGTTGCTGAAAATAACGGCGCAGCTTGTCCAGTTGCACAGCATCGGCTTGACGGGCGGCTTGGGTGGCGTTGCAGACCATCAGGATGATATCGACATGGGCCCATTCGCGCAGCAAGGCCGCTGGGGCTTCCGGGTGCTGCAAGCCACCATAACCGGCGCTATCAAGGATGATGGCTTGGTGTAGGCCATCCCGCTCCAGACAGTAGGGAGTGATCTCGGACGTGCTGGGCAAAAAGCTTTCCGCGCTTTTTATGTCCCCGAACAAGGCGTTGATTAAGCTGGATTTGCCACTGCTGACTTGCCCCACCACCAAAAACCTGAGCGGTTCCATCGTTGCATCATTAGCCACTGTCTCGGCCCTATCAGTTTGCGAGGCTTCGGTTAGCTGTTGCGTTGGTAGCATATCATCCAAGCTTATTTGCCCGCTATACAGTTGGATGGCATAGTAACCTAGCTTATTGATGTAGGCGCTGATGAGCCGTTGCGACAACTCGTTAGCCACGGTGTTCATACCTTTGCTGACCAACACCCCCCGCGCTTTCGCCA
>JAQTNZ010000415.1 GCA_028713595.1 Methylovulum sp.
CCAAACCTTGCCCCTGTTATTTTTTATAGATAAGGCTTTATGAAAGAACTGCTGGCCGCCGATGCCTATGCCGACAACGTTATCCCAGTACGCGCCGATAGCAGGCCGGCACCCAACCGTACCGCCGGCACTGTCTATGCGGTCTTCTCAACCGAAACCCTAGGCGATAAAGAAGGCGAGTTTCAAGGGCTGGTCACCGATATGGACATTTCGTTTGCACCGCAACGCATTTTTGCGGATTTGATCAACCCGCACCCTTTAGGCCCTATTAAGGCAAATACGCCGTTAAACCAAGTGGAGGCCTTTTTTAACGGCTTTACTGAGGCCCTTGCAGTGGTTGATGCTGACGGCCATTTTGTCGGGGTGGTTACGCGTACCAGTGTCCTTAAGGCTTTGCTTAATCGTGAGCGGGAGTTGCTGACCCAAACCCAAAAACTTAACCTACAAATTGCCGAAGACCACCAAAAGCTGACCTTATGGTCGGTGCGTTTGAGCGAGTTGCATCAGGCATCCCGGACATTATTGAATGTCTTGGCGCACACCCAAATTGAGAATGATATTTTGCAATCCGGTATTGAAGCCTTGTGCCAGTTGTTGCAGGCGCGTTACGGGGCGGTGGGCATCATTGATGAAGACAAAAAATTGACCCATTTCCTGCATACGGGCATAAGTGCGGCACAAGCCAGCGGTATCGGCCAGCTCCCGGAAGGGCGGGGTTTGTTGGGGGCAGTTATCCATGAAAACACCGCCATCCGTTTGGATGATTTGGCGACAGATTCGCGTAGCGTGGGTTTTCCGGCCAACCACCCGCCTATGACCTCGCTATTGGCTGTGCCCATCTCCAATTTGGGCCGTGTCTATGGCCGGATTTATCTTTGTGACAAGCTCGACGGTTCCCCGTTTCTGCCCGAAGATGAGTTATTGGCAATGAGTTTTGCCACATCCTTGTCCTTGATTTTGGATAATGCCCGTGAAATCCAAGAAATCAAGCGCGGGCAACAGCATTTATACCAATTGGCCCATTTTGATCCGCTCACTGGCTTGCCTAACCGCGAACTGGCTTATGATAGGATTCGCCAAGCTTTAGCCAATAGCCATCGGCACCAGAACAAACTGGCGATTATTTTTGCTGATCTTGATAATTTCAAGCACGTCAATGATTCGCTCGGCCATGCTGTCGGTGATGAGCTGTTAAAAGCCGTGGCCGCCAGGCTGACACAGTGTATCCGCGAAAGCGATACGGTCGCCCGCTTAGGTGGCGATGAGTTTCTTATCTTGTTGCCCGGCATTGTTGATGTGCAGAGCATCATCGTGGTCGCCCAAAAAATTAAGGATGCGTTACAGCCTATTTTTAAAATAAACGGGCAAGAAATATTTATCAGCATCAGTATCGGCATTAGCGTTTATCCAGATGATTCTATAGATATTGGCGAATTGTTGCGTGATGCTGACACCGCCATGTACCATGCCAAAAATAGTGGCCGTAATAATTTTCAATTTTTTACCGCGCAAATGAACGCGGTTGTGCAAAGGCAGATGAGCTTGATTTCGGTGTTGGGCAGCTCTTTGGAGCGCGGACAGTTCCAGCTTAAATACCAACCGCAAATAGATTTGCAGACAGGCAAAATGGTTGGGGTGGAAGCCTTGCTACGTTGGCACAGCGCTGAACTGGGTCATGTCTCGCCAGCGGAATTTATTCCGGTCGCGGAAATATCAGGGCTTATCATCACGATCAGCGATTGGGTGCTGATGACCGCCTGCACCCAAGGCAAACAGTGGTTGGAGCAAGGTTTACAAGGCTTGCGGGTTGCCGTCAACTTGTCGGCAGTGCAATTCCAGCAATCCCAACTGGCGGAAAAGGTGAAACAGGTGTTGTCTGAAACTGGGTTTCCGGCGGCGTTGTTGGAGTTGGAGATTACCGAAAACATCATGATGTCCGACAAGAACGCCGTCCTCGTTATCCTTGACGAACTTAAGGCCTTGGGTGTGCAAATTTCCATTGACGATTTTGGTACCGGCTATTCGTCGCTGAGTTACCTCAAACGGCTGCCCATTGATAGGGTCAAGATCGACCAGTCTTTTGTCCGGGACATTGCCACCGACCCCAATGATGCCGCCATAGTCACCGCCATCATCGCCATGACCCATGGGCTGAACTTGGAAGTGATTGCCGAAGGTGTGGAAACCAAGGCGCAGCTCGATTTCCTTATCAACAGGCAATGTTACTATGCCCAAGGTTACTATTTTAGCCAGCCTGTGGTTGCAGAAGAAATAGCCAAGCTTTGGCACGGCGGGTTCATTACAAAATGACCGCCGATCAGATGGCTTAGGAATGGGCATGAAATAAGCCCGCTTCAAAACCGGTGCTCATGGGGGGCGGCTTTCCAGAATGTGAAGCCGCCCAAATCAAATTATGCCCGTTTCTTAGGAAAAATGTGTATTAACAACCCGGTGTCGTTGTTGTTGGGCAAGCTGAGTTGACCAACGAAACAATGTTGTTGCTTGTAAAGGGGCTGGCCCCTTGTTCTTTAGGCGCGTCTGAGGTATAGCCCCAGCTAGTCACTCCAACAACGACATTATGCTTGGCTGCGGAACCAAAGTTTGTGCCACTGAGTGAGGGGGTCATGCCTAAATTGACCAACCAAGGGCCACCGCTGGAGCCGCCCGTTTGCAGGGAGCCGATGACCGTGTTGTTTGAATAGCTGCCACTGACATATCCCAAAGAATCAGTACGCAACATGGCGGTGCCACTGTTGATCGCTTGCGGATAACCTAATTGCGAGATCTGTGCGGAGGTGGTGCCCAAAAAAGACGCATAGCTATAGCCATTCCAGCCATAACTATACCAGCCCGCTTTATTGCCTGCATATTTGCCATTAATCGGAGCTAATGTGATAACGGCGACATCATTGGTGCACACCACACCAGAAACGGCACAAGAATCTGTGCCGTTATAGTAAGAGGTCTTTACCCAAGCAGCTTGTGCAGTCCACTGGCCATAAGGGGCGGTCGAGCCATCAAGTGCAGGCACAAAAAGCCAATTGGAATAAAAGCTGGAATTGCCAAAACTGGCGACGCAATGGGCGGCAGTGACAATAACACCCGGTTTGATTAATGAGGCGGAACAGACATAAGTCAATGAGCCGATATTGAAATAAAGCTTACCTGTCGCGCTATTAGGATAACGCTTACTGGCAATGTCGTTTTTGAGGTTAACCAAAGAAGTCGTATAAGGATGGTTTTGTGTGCCAAACTCTTGCGAAATGAAGCCGCTGTCTTCATCAATAAAGCTGGATTTGGGCACTAGCGTCGGTGATTGTTTACCATCACCCGCGTGGCCTGCTGAAAAACCTGGAACACCCAAAAAAGCAGGGGCTGCCGTTGCCGCAGGTGCCGACAGGTTTTTAGGGATTATAGGCAACGGCATAGGGATGGCATTGG
>JAQTNZ010000416.1 GCA_028713595.1 Methylovulum sp.
TTTTATGAAGTTGGCGGTCAGTTTTTTACCGGATTTTTCAACGTTGGCTATCGCCGCGTCAAAAACCTGCTGGCGTTCATCGGCGGGGATGCTGGCCAATGGCCGCAAGTAGGTTTCCGGCAATTCGCCTAAAGGCGAATTTAAGGTGGCTTCGATTTCGGCGGCGGACGCTAACCTGTAGATGTAAGCCTGGCTGTATCCCCATTCCTTTTCCCCGTAGTCTACAAACGACTCGAAGCCCAATACTTTCCAGCCGTTGCGGTCGCGGATTTCTAACAATATTTTACGGGCGGCTTTATGGAGGCCTTTTAGGCTGTCATGCGCCTCTTTGGCTTCCCCGTAGGTCATTTCGGGTAATAATTGCGGTGTCATAGCCAGCTCCATTATTTCGGTATGGCGTTTTTGAACAGTTGCACGGCGGCTTCGGTGCGGCTTTGAAGCCTGTTGTATAACTGGCTGTTGGGATCATCGATATACAGGCGCTCACCTGTTTTGATGAGGATGGTTAGCGTCCGCTGTTTATGGCTGGCATAGGCTATTTGGCTAATGGGTAGCACAGAGCCTGTGGGCAGTTGGATGCTGGCGGTAGTGGCGTTTTGTAAGGGCATGGCGGCGGCTCCGGCTCGGCGTACCCGCTTGGGGCGGGTACGGTGGGTGGTGGTTAATGGGTGGTTGGATGGGCGGCGCTGTATTCGGCTTCAAACGCCGCCGCGCTCAGTTGGAAGTGCATCCCGTCTGGAGTGCCCCATTCGCCGCCCCAATCAAATCCGGCATCGGTGAAGCAAGCCACGAGTGCGGCGCTCAGGGTCGGTTTACGGCCAAAGCCGTTGGTTTCGGCGTTAAAGTCGAATGCCAAGCCCCAGCTATGTAGGCTAAAAGTCGATCCGCCTTTTTTGAGGCGGACGCTGTAACAGCCGTTAAAAGTTTTCAGTTCGTTGACCAAGCCGCGTTGGACGATGTGGGTAAACGCCGCCGTGGCCGCCTTTACCATGTATTTGTTCAGGTAAACCCTGTCGGGGATGGCGCCCAGTTCGATGGTGGCGGGTACATCCCAGAGCATTAGGTAGCTTGCTGATAGTTTAAGGTCTTGGGGGTTGCCCAGTGTTGTCAGTAATCTGGCTGATGTTAAAAGCGGGTGTGTCATGTTCTCTTTCCTCTGGTGGTTAAGCGGCGGTTGCCCGCTGCGGGTTAGCGTTGCCCGCGTATTTTTCGGGCGCGGCGGCGTTTGTCGGTGGCGGCCATCATTTCAACGATGGTGTTGATGAGTTTTTCTTTCTTGGTTTTTTTAAGTTTCATGGGCTTGGCCTTATAAAAAACCCCACGCTCTAGGGCGTGGGTAGTTCAGGAGGAGCGGCTAACTGGTTTTGTTTACGGGCAAAATGTTAGTTATACTTAACATTTATGTCAAGTTAAATTAACATTATTCTTATCAGGCATAAAAAAACCGGATATAATCCGGTTTTATGAGCAATAAAAAACCCGCATTAGCGGGTTATGTTTTTAACTTTGGAGGCAATGATGGATGTGATTTCGCAAAGAGTAAAAGAGGGGGCTGTAGTGAAGGTTAGTGCTTGTTGCCAGATTGATGGGGCGGAGGTGCCATGCGGTAAGTTTCAACAGTGTTGTCTTCTCGATCCAGTAGTGGCGGAGAGACAAAGGGTGCTGAAATCCCGTGTGCTTTGGCTTGATAGAGACAAACTGCCTGTGCATCTGGTCGACAACATTGATGAGGAAATTTATTTTCGTCAATTTTTAGAGTGCGTTGAAGTGATTAAATGAGCTAAATGGTTTTTATTGCTTCACACCGGAAAACTGGTTGCCGATATAGACGTTGCCGGGTTGCCATGCCGCACCGGAAATGCTGTCTTTGCCTTTGCTGATGTAGCCGTCAATGGAGCGCGATAATGTTCCGATGGTGATGGTGCCGTAGACGTGGCAGTCTGCCGCTATGTTTAGTGTTCCGCGTAATGGCGTTGATGCTACAACGCCTGGCAGGTAGCAGGTCGATGTTGTGGATACCGTGCTGGAATTTGACGGCATAATCAGCGTGCAACGCGCAGGGCTATCGAATACCGAGTAAATTTTCCATGAACCACCCAAGTCGACTTGGGTGCAGGTTGCCGATTGGGCGGATAAGGGCAATGTCAGGATAAGGGCAAGCATTAATTTTTTCATAAAATCCTCTATTTAAAGCGGTTGGCGTAAAAAATAACCCGCAAAATGCGGCCTAAGGGCTTGGTTAAAGCAGCACCGAATACCAAAACACGCGCCCGATGACACGCATAAAACCCTCGCTTTCGTTATAGAATTCGTCTGGATAATCGGGGTTGTAGCTGTTTATTCGGATAATGCCTACGGGCAATCTGTAAAGCCGTTTTATCCGCAGGTGGCCGTCGTGGTCAATGGCGTAAATGTCGCCGTCTTTTATGTTTTGCTTGCTGGTGTCTATGCCCACCGTGCAGCCGTCTCGTATGACCGGCTCCATGCTGTCGCCAACCGCCCGAACACAGGCGGCTGAATCGATGGCGACACCGTGTTTTTTAAGGGTGGATTTTAAAAACCGGAGCTTGGGGCCGTTGTTTTCTTGTACGTGGAAGCGTCCGCCGCCCGCTGAAATTTCCACTTCTTTAAAAAAGGGCAGTTCCACTTCGTCATCGCCCAATGGGGTGGAGCTGTCCCATCCTTCAATATGGCCTAGCCATTCGGCGTTGGGCGCTATGTCCGTGGGGGGGTAGTAAGCCACCACGCGATCCATTTCCTGTAATTGTTTTTTCCCTTTCCCGTTTTGAACCCATTCTGGGTTTACCCCAAAAAATCTGGCGACCGCGAAGGCGTTGTCCCCTGATATGGTTTTTGTTGAGCCTGACATCCACGCGGATACGGACGCACGCGATATTTTTGCAAATTTCGCAAGCTGGATGGGTTTTTTGTCTGGCGAGTCTTTGAATAACTCGGTAATTCGTTCTTGTAAGGACATCCTAACATTATCCGCCCTTGTGCGCTTTCTGTGCTTGACATATTTGTTAGTTTCACTTAACATTTTTTACATGAGCGAAAATATAAAAATTACTGATCCGATTGTTGCCAAAGACAAGGCCATTAAAAAGGCTGGTAACGCCGCAAAATTGGCAAAACTGTTGGGT
This sequence comes from Methylovulum sp., assembly GCA_028713595.1. GTDB lineage: Bacteria > Pseudomonadota > Gammaproteobacteria > Methylococcales > Methylomonadaceae > Methylovulum. The sequence continues at coordinate 3,144 of JAQTNZ010000416.1, forward strand.
ATATCGAGGGCTTCCATAAGCGGATGGGGCGATTATTTGCCCCCTTATCAGGCTTACAGGATTATTCAGGTTTATCCAGACATAAACGAACATGTTAACCCATCGCAATAACGTTAATGGTATGGGTTTTGGGTGGCGGTAATTGTATTTTATTGATAATGAATGTTTTTTGTGGCAGGGGGCGCAACCCCTGCCACCCTGTGTTTCCCCGCGCTGGCAGGTCGCGGTAGTTATCTGCTTTAGAGGGTGCTTAAGCCTGCCCCGTGCGGTTTACGGGGCTTTTTTATGATTGTCATTT
>JAQTNZ010000417.1 GCA_028713595.1 Methylovulum sp.
GACATTGCCGGTTTTTGCCGACTGCTTGAGCAGTTTGCTGAACGCCTCGGTTTCCAATTGTTTGATTTCAGCTTCCATCAATATCTTATGGGTATGCAGGGACGGCAATAAGGTGCGGATAGCCTCCCAATCCCCCATAGTCTGATAAGTTTTGTGCAACAACTTTAACACGCTGGCATGGCTAGGCTCGATGGACTGCAATTTGCCCAAAGTTGCCAACGCCTGGTCAAACTCATTGCCTGACAAATGCAATTCCGCTTGGGTCAGGCCAATGGCAATGGCGGAATCGGGGGCATGGTCGCTGGCTTTTTTCAGGTATTCATCGCGTTTGTCAAACGCCCCGCGAGATTGTGCGGCTTTGGCGGCGGTCAAATAATGCAATAACGGCGCACCGCTATGTGAGACGTGCTTAATGAGGATGTTTTCGGCCTTTTCCCAGTTGCCTTCCGCCGAATCGACCAGCCCCGTTATCAAAGCTTCTTGCGAGCGGTTAAACTTAACCAATCTTGACCGCGCTTTCAGCCGTCTTGGCAATTTGAACAAGTAACTCAAGCCCCTAAACGTAAAGTACAACAGGAAAAAACCAATAATCAGGGCGAACAGAAAAACCGACAAGGTCGTCTCCAGTGACCAATTGCCGATACCCAACAAGACATAACCCGGGGTGTCAAAGCTTTTCAGCCACAGATAGGCCAGTCCCGCTATGGCAATGGCGGGCAACAACACCACCAGAATAGCCAGCATATTTTTCAAAACTATTTTTTTCATTGGGATGCTCTAGTTATTGGCCTGCTTCTGATGCCGGCCCATTACTTGGCCGGACTACGGGCGGCTGGGTGGCGGGTACCTGTACGGTAGGGGCGACAACAGGGGGCGTTTCCGTGGCCGCACCCTTGTCGGCTTCCACCCTCAGCTTGGCAATGTCCCTGAGCATCTTAAAAGACTGGCTAATATCAGGGAATTGGCTATGGATCTTAACCGCGCTTAAGCGTTCCAATTCATCGGCCAAAGCCCGGCTCCCGTCGTTTTTTGCAAAATTGGTTTGCAACCAACTTTTGGCATCATTCAAACCCGCCTGATAAATGGCTTCGTTATGCTCAACCAAGGCGATTTTGACCATCTCCAGCTTTACCCGCAGTTGTTCGTGGATAAACTGCGCTTCTTCAGGGGTCAGAATTTCCTTAACTGCCTGGTCGGTATGGCGGATAGTGACAATGCCCTCCAACTGCTCCATCGCCGATTGCAAAAGGTCATGGCTTTCGGCGGATTTGTCGGCATCCGGTTGCTCTTCGGTGGATTTGTCGGCATCGGCATGGTTTTCGGCAGACTTGTCGGCATGGTCGTGAATCTCCGATGAAGAGGCCAACGGCTTGCCCGCATAAGGCAACAGCAACACCAGCTTGTCGGCAATCGCTTCTAGGCCTTGTAATTTCGCGTAAATGCCCACCACATCGGTCATGCTGACATCACGCAACGCAGCCAGTTCTTTGGCGATTTGCTCACGGACTTTAATGACCCCGACATCACCACTTTCCCGCAAACGCTGGTCGGCGGCTTCCAAAGCTTCGCGGGTAGTGTTGACATCGCCGACCAAATGCAGCCTTTCATTGGCGACGCTTAACAAATATTCGGCATCGGCAATCAGCCAATCGCCACGGGTCTTACCCAATTGCCGTTGGAGTTGGCTGATAGATTCACCCAACTCTTTACGCGTGCTATTGAGGCGTTCATTATGCAATTGGGAAAAATCCGCCAAGGTTTTGGTGAAATGGCTGTCTTTATTGCTGATGTTGGTTTCCAAAGCCGCCAACTGGCTTTGGATGGCGGCCAATTGGCTTTGATAATCGCCAAGCTGCTTGGACATTTGCCCCTTGACCTCACCGCCCAAGCCTTCCTGGCGGTCACGCAGTTGCGTGAACAGGAAAAAACCCGCCCCTGCCAGACCGGCAATAATCAGCAAAATAATGATACCAAACCAGAATCCGTTTCGTGACCGTTGGACTTTTTTGCCAGTGTCCACTTCTTGTTCTTGTTGACCGCTCAATTCCGCCACGCTATTTCCCCATTAAACACATTGTTACTGCTTCAAGAATTGCCGTGTCGGCAGGCTGTGCCGCCACTACAATTTGTTTAAATCCCAAACCATCCGCTATGTGTGCGATGCGCGCACTGACGACGATAACAGGTATCGCCAATAGCCAAGGATGGTATTCGGGAGCGACCATCATCAATAGGTTTTGCAAGGCCTCACCACTAGTGATGGTGATGGCGTGCAACCGTTGTTGTGCCAACAAGGCCAGCACTGGCGACGTGTCCGCATCGGGCAGCGTCCGTTGATAGGCCGCCACTTCGTCAACGTGCGCCCCTCTAAGGCGCAACTGGCCGGCCAATTCTTCACGCCCGCCTTCACCACGCACGATCAAAACCCGTTGGCCGCCGACCTCTTGTAAAGCCGGGGCCGCCAACAACGCCTCACTGCTAAAACCATGTCCTGGCACCAGATCAACGCGAAAACCCGCAGCGGCCAAAGCCCGGGCGGTGCTTTGGCCGACCGCCGCCAAGCGTAGCTGATTTAATTCGGGTATTTTGCCACCATTCGCCTTGAGAGCAAAATTTACCGCATTGGCACTAATAAAAATAAGCCATTGAAATTTTCCCAAATTTGCCCAAGCCGATTGCAACGCCGTGGTGTCAGTGACCTCTACAATCGCCAAAGTCGGCAAACGGATAGCCTTGCCGCCTTGGGCTTCGATCAGGTGGGATAAAGACCCGGCCTGATGCTCAGGCCGGGTCACCAAAACCGCCGCCCCCGCCAAGCCCGTCATGCTTCAAACAAGGCTTGCAAGATACGGTCGGCACCTTGGCTTAATAAATCTTCGGCAATCAGGCAACCTAGCATCTGTGCCTGATCCAAACCCGCCACGCGCTCGCTACGATATAAGACGCTACCATCAGGCGCACCGACCAAACCCCGCATAAACAATTGCCCGTCTTGTTTGATGGCAAAGCCTGCAATCGGCACTTGACACCCCCCTTGCAGACGGGCGTTCATGGCTCGCTCCGCCGACACGCACAAGCCAGTCTCGGCATCGTGCAACGCCGCCAGCAGGGTATTGGTTTCGGTGTCATCACTACGGCATTCTATCCCTATCGCACCCTGGCCGATAGCGGGCAAGCTCACGCCAACATCTAATGATTGGCTAATACGCCCCGCCAAACCTAAACGCTTCAAACCCGCCGAAGCCAAGATAATCGCGTCATACTCCCCTGCATCCAATTTCGCCAAGCGGGTATTGACATTGCCCCTTAAGGATAGGATGTTAGCATCGGGGAAACGTTCCTTAATTTGGCATTGCCTGCGTAAGCTCGATGTGCCAATACGCGCATTACCGGGCAAGTCATCAATGGAGCGGTAACGGTTGGACACCAAGGCATCGCT
>JAQTNZ010000418.1 GCA_028713595.1 Methylovulum sp.
TATTTGTCAGGGTTGAGATTGTTGCCGTTGGTGATTTTTTCCAACTGATGCCTTTTCAGCCCCAGCGTATGGTTGATTTCCGCCCTGATTTCCAGCATCGCCGGCAACAGGTCGCTGCCCGTGTAGGCATCATCAAACAGGCAACTGAACCTGTTGAGTAGGTAATTGATCGCAAAACGATAAATATCGGATTCCCTGACAAACAGGCGGGCGGCGATGGCTTGTACCGCGGCCCGATCACTATCGACCAGCCGTAACGAGATGATTTGTTTTAATTCATTCAAGAGCAACTCCCTGGGAGCTGTAGTGTGTTCTTCTGGGGGATGAGGGTAGTTCATCAATTGCCCATAAGATAAAAGATAAATGTTACAGAAATACTACGAAAGCCAAGATAAGCCACAAATGACATACAAACGTAATACATTACATGTAATTTTAATCAAGCTGTAACCATGTCCAAAGGCTAAGTGTGAAAAAATAGCGAAAGTTGAGGTAAGGCCATCAGTAGCCGCCGATGATTTTGGCAAAGGTGATGTTGTTGGCGTGTATTGCTTAAACATGGAAGGCTAGTTTGCCGTTTATTAAGAGAGCTTGATGAAGCGTTCTTAGCAGAAGGATTTGAGCCTGAGTGTTAAAGATGCCCACTATACCCACAGATTATAAGTGCGGTTTTTTATTAATTTAGTATACGAGGATAACATGAAAAAAATCTTATTAGGGGCGGCAATTTCTGCGGCTTTGTTCGGCGGCGCGGCACAAGCGACCATCACATTCAATGGCAACAACCTACCTGATGCGGCAACTTTGGCTGACACGACTGTTGTTTATTTGTCAGGTTCTTCCGCCCAATCAGCTTTGATTGAAAGAGGCTTGACCGTCGGCACTAACGAAGGTGTTTGCCGTGCCGGTACTGTCCATAAATTCATGGAGTCAACGGGCAACCAATTGGCTTATATCTGCGAATTGAACACTGCCGCTAACGGTAGCTCAGCACCTGACACCAACATCCCCGCTTCCATCACTACGTCAAACCTGTTGGTTTACAAACGTAACGCCGGCGGTTCAGGCAAAGGCGTGGTGCCGATTGTCGCCCCTGCGCAAATTGAATTCTTAAATTTGACCAGCAACCCAACGCCTTGTACATCTGCGTCTTCTAGCGTATTCGCCAGCGTCAAAACTTGCGCCTACAACGTCACCAGCAACGCTGAATTCCACATCCCTACTTTCGGCCTTTCTGACACTAACCCACAAATTTTCACCGTAGCCAGTGAAAACGCGCCTGTAGGCACGGTGCCAGGCACCCCGCCAAACCCAACACCAACCACTTACCAAATCGTCCCAGGCCCTGCGGTGGCTTTTGGTGTGGCTACCACCACCAAATTGCGTAACGCCTTGCAAGAAGCGCAATTCCCTGCAACCAGCGTTTGTAACCCCACTAACGCCGGTTACACCGATTTGTCAGGCAACCAAGCAGACACTGCCGATTCATTGGCCTGTATGCCTAACCTGAACAGAAACACCATTGCCGCCTTGTTTGCCGCCTACCCAACGCCAGTATCACCGTTAGTTGCCAATGTCAGCGCCCCCGCTTTAGGCGCCGGCAAAATCAACCAATGGAGCCAATTTAAAGTCGGCACGTCTGATTTGTATAACCATACCAGTGCCGCCAACAAACCAGGCAGTGCTAAAGTCCATATCTGTAGCCGTACCATCGGTTCAGGCACTAAAGCCCAATTCGGCATCAAATTTTTGGGCAACGTCTGTACCTCATTCGGTAGCAAAGTGGTGCAACACGCTGACCATTCTGCGATTGCCGAACCCGGCCAATCAAACTATAAAGCCGGCCCTATCGCCAACCCAGAAAAACTGTTGCGTCCTATGGTTCATGCCATGGCCAGCGGTGGTGACTTGAACGAATGTTTGAATGAGTTGGATTCAGGCGCCGCCAACACTTCAGGTAACTTTGCACCTGGCACCGCTTATGGCGCCGCCGGCGCAACTGCTGTCCGTTGGGCAGTTGGCTTCCTGTCTTTAGACCAAAACGCCACTCTGAGCAACAGCTACCGTTTTGTTAAAATTGACGGTGTGGCGCCTACGTTGGCTAACGTTGCCAATGGCACATACCCAGACTGGGTTGAAGGCACTTTCCAATACAACGTCAATCAATTAAGCAATGCGTCATTGAAAGCGATGGTTTTGGAGCTGATCAGCTCATTCGGTACGCCTTCTGTCCTGAGCTATGTCAACGCCAATACTAGCACCCATACTTTTGGTACCTCCGGTTTCTTGGCCGTCCCTAATACGACCCATCCTGCATCAGGCACTGGTTTGGTCAACTTGGCCGCTCCTGTCAACCCATTGAGCCATGCTATTTTCCCAGGCACTAGCGGTCAAGCAACTAACGATTGCCGCGCTCCAATCATCTACTCTAACAACCCTGCCAACAATGTCCAAGGCTTGCAATTGGTTCCTTAATTTAATTGTGCAACGCAATTAAAGGATCGGACAACAGCTAAGTATCGCTGTAAACATAAGGCCAACCGTTTTCGGACGGTTGGCTTTTTGCGTTTTGAGGAAAGGGGGTCTGTGCCAGCGCAAGCGCATATAAATTGGCCTAAAAATGAGATACTAAGCATTTTGGGGATAAGCAGTTGGCATTAAGCCTTTTCTACGCAGGAATACCCGCATATCGGACGGCACAAACGGCACCAGCTCCTCGATTTCTCATTTTGGCGATATGCACGGTCATCGCCGCACACCCTACGGAAAACTGCCCAACCAACCCCTTAAAACGCCCTTACCGCACGGACGTGATACTTGGTGGCCTTATCGTCAGGGTACTGATCGCCGTTACCAAAGTCCTGGACCCACGCCTTGAAATAATCCAAGTTAATTTCGTTATCTTCCGAGGAACTCCAATAAACCCCCGTAGTGAAGCCGCCGACATTCGTGAACGGCGCCGCCGCCCCAGGGCCGATGTTTTGGTACATCAAGGCCAGCTCGTCTTTTGACGGCAAAAACCAGCCGCCGTAACCGCCTAGCTGCAAATTGGCGCACAACACGGCGGCATACGCCGAATTGTCACCGCCATTGTTAACCCATGTCGATATGATGTCATTAGTGTTGGCAAGCCCCGCGCCCACGGCGGTGGCGATGGCCCCGGTCTGGGCGTAGCCGGGCAACCACGGCATACTGGTGCTTTGGTCAGTCAAAGCCGCCACCAAGCCATGCTTGCCGGTTGGGTCAATATAAAAAATGGTGCCGCCTTGGTAGACTTTACCCATGGCGATCACTAGGTTTTCAAAACGCAACAGCGATGACAGCTTAAGAAACTCCGTAGCGCCCAAGTTGCTGGCAACGGCGCTGACAACACCCTTGCCCTTGACAAAAGCCCATTGCGTGTTCGGGTCGTTATCCAACATCAGTTGCGTCCAAGCAT
>JAQTNZ010000419.1 GCA_028713595.1 Methylovulum sp.
GCAGTATGCTCGGAAAAATCCTTAATGATAGTGCTGGCATTAAGTATATTGCTTGATTGTGGTTGGGAAGTTAGGTGATGACTTTAAAATGTTTTTAATCGTCAAAAAACGAAGCAAGGGTTGGCCCTTCGTAAATTAGGCTTATGTCTGGAATGATGACCGCATAATTAATATAAGCTGGTTAGTCATTCGTATGATTTGAATCCGTTCACGAGTGGCTAGGCATGGCAAAACCATTCAACACGGTTATCATTGGCGGCGGACTTATGGGATATGCTTGTGCTTTTTCAATGAGCCGGAAATTGGTAAGGCAACCCAACAATACTGCGGTGCTCGGCGCGGCAAACGGGATGTAAAATACGTTATTGCGTAACGTCAGCTGATAAACTGATCACCACGCCAAATGACGGAATTACCGGCGGAATTTTGCATCCGAATAACCATTCAACTGATTTTCCAACTAAAGGATAGCCTTATGGCGATAACGCTAATCATCGGCAATAAAAATTATTCATCCTGGTCGTTACGTCCGTGGTTGTTTTTGAAGCATCACGGCATCGCGTTTGAAGAAGTGCGTATCCCTTTGTACCGCGACGACACATCCGCGCGTATTGTGCCATTTTCGCCAGCGGGCAAAGTGCCGGTATTGCTGGATGATGGCCTGACGGTTTGGGATTCGTTGGCCATTTTAGAATATCTAGCCGAACGCTTTCCGCAAACCCAAGGCTGGCCAAAGAGGCAGGCCGAGCGCGCCAAAGCCCGCTCTTTAGCGGCGGAAATGCACTCAGGCTTCGCCAATTTGCGTAGCCATTGCGGTATGAATTGCCGCCGCCAACCTGCCGCGAAAGTATTGCCCGAGGTTGTTTATAAAGAAGCCGCACGGATAAACACCATCTGGCAGGAGTGCCGGGAAACTTACGCGGCCGATGGCCCTTGGCTGTTAGGCCCATTCAGTATTCTCGATGCCATGTACGCGCCCGTTGCCTTGCGCTTTTATAGCTATCAGTTGGAAACGGGCAACTTGGCGCAGGCTTATGTCGATACGGTGCTAAGCCATCCGGCGGTTAAGGAATGGATCGCATCAGGGCAAGCAGAAACGGAAATCATCCAGGCGTTTGAAGAATGAAAGCAAAAATTTGGGCGGCGTTGTTGGCGGTCTATTTGGTGTGGGGATCGACTTACTTGGCCATCCGTTTTGTGATTGAAACGCTGCCGCCGTTTTTATCGGCGGGCTTGCGTTTTGTGGTTTCTGGCGTGATTTTGCTGATATGGCGTTCCCTGGCTGGCGATGCGCTGCCAACTGGGCGGCAGTGGCGTTCGGCGGCAGTCGTCGGCCTTTTGTTGTTGCTCGGTGGTAACGGCCTGGTCAGTTGGGCCGAACAAACCGTGCCGTCCGGTGTCGCCGCGCTGATTATCGGCGCTGTGCCGATGTTTTTAGTGATTGCCGACGCGTTCAGGCCTAACGGTAACAAACCGACTTTACGCGTACTGTTTGGTTTGTTGATTGGTTTTACGGGCATTTATCTGCTGGTCGGCCCATCGGCGTTTTCAGACGGCATGTCGTTAAATCCATTTGGTGTGGCGGCGCTTTTAGTGGCCAGTTTGCTTTGGGCGATGGGATCCATTTACAGCAAGACCGCCGATTTGCCGAAGACGGCACTGATGGCCACGGGTGCACAAATGCTAACGGGGGGATTGGTTTTGTTGCTGGTCAGTGCTTCCTGTGAAAACTGGGAGGCTTTCCGTTTTGATCAAGTGTCGGAGACATCATGGTTGGCGTTGGCTTACCTGATTGTGTTTGGTTCCATGATCGGTTTTGCATCGTATGCTTGGTTATTACAGAACGCGCCAATTCCTTTAGTTGCGACTTATGCGTATGTCAATCCGCTGGTGGCGGTGTGTTTGGGCCATGGGTTCGCGCAAGAACCGTTGACATCGCGTATTCTCAGCGCCTCGGCAATTATCATTGGCTCGATTGTGTTCATGAACAGTGCCAAAAAAATCCCAAACTAAATCTGTAACGGTCTAATGATTTTGGACAACTGGAAGTGGCGTGGGTCTTTTGTATTGTTTCAAATAAATGATCATTATTTTGGCACTAACCTTATGCCTGTTAATCAATATGCAAAAATTACCAGGGAATCGGGGAAATCAACATCGAAAAGTTTCCATACCCGATGTGTGTAATCATCAGGCAAGTCGCCATGCTGCTCCGAAAAATAGGAGGGCAGTCAGGTCAAGCTGACGAAAAAGATGCGAGAAATGCCCCGCGAGGAATTGCGTTCCAACAGAGCATTATGTACGATCTGTCCGGACATCTTCAGAAATCCGTTTTGGATGTTGTCGATGATTTATCACATCCGGAGTCCTTGCGCAGATGGTTTTGTTTGCGATTGTGGATGTGGCCGTTTTTCTTGCAACGTCCGGAATCGCAAGTACGGCAAATCGTGTTGTTGGTCATGGAATTGGTTTCAAATAGGGCCATTTTGCTTAAAGCCGACCCAATTTCGCATAGGCAGAATAAAACCCTACAGCATTACTGGTGTTACCCGCCCTGTAGACTACGAATTGCAACAAATGGTGGCTTAACCATGTGTCCGTAAAAGTGTTGGCGCAACCACCAGCCAAGGTCAGGCAATCCGGTCAGTTTTCGGTCGTTCGCGAGTGATCCATTTCATCGCAAACCTCGCCAACCAGACTTTCCGAGCTTTTGAAGCCTTGTCAAGACGGCCTGAAACTGTCTCCCAGCGGATATTGCGGAAGAAAGCATTGACATAATCCGGTGCCGCCGCCCCGTAATCTATCTGATACGCGTGTTCGTACATGTCCATCACCAACAACGGCAAGGGGGCTTTAGGGGCATGACAATGATCCCACTGCCAATAATTTTCTAATAAACCGCTGTGCAGTCTGTAACCGAGCACGACCCAGCCGGAACCTCCGCCTAGCCTGACACCCGTCCGGCGAAACTCTTGCTCCCAAAGTTGAAAACTACCGAAGGCATCCGCTAGCGCCTTTTGCAGCGCAGCATCGGCTTTGCCGGATTCACCCGAATTACCAAAATACCATTCATGCAACACCATCGAACCGGTATGCGTCAGGTGTTCGCGCTTCAGATCGTTGTAAATAAATTCAGGCAAGTTGGCAATGTCCACACAACTGGACAGCTTCTGTTTGACCGTATTGAGTGCCCGAACCGAACCGGCATAATTGTTTTCCCAGTGGGAACGGATCAGTTTTTCGGAAAAACCGTCAAGTGTAGCGGGGTCGAAGGGCAACGCTTTGGGTTCATGGTTAGCCCCAAAAGCGGTGGCGGTTGCTAAATCAATTTCGGACATGATGCGGTAACTGTAAGGGCCGCTTCGCAAATGCGTAAGATGCACCCCAACTAATTGGGATTGTTTTGGTTATGGCCTAATTTTTTATGAACCATT
>JAQTNZ010000420.1 GCA_028713595.1 Methylovulum sp.
CTGAGCGTGCGCCGCCCCGTTTAAGGCACAAGCGGCGCAATCCATCCCACCGCTGCCCAGCGTCTTCCGTTTCCCTTACGGGACTTGTAGCCCAGAGGCCTTGGTCGCTGTCAGTGGCCAAGGCTTGGCACCTGTGCAATGGGATGTCGTTTCCGGCGATCCGGCCAAAAGCCAAAGTGCGGAGGCTATCGTCAGGACGATAATAAGCCAAGCCAAACCGGGGTCGATTATTGTCGCCCATGCCAACGGTAGGGGCTGGAACACAGCCAAGGCCTTGCCTAAGGTGATTGATGGCTTACGCAAGCAAGGTTATGAGTTTGTCAAAGTCAGCGAGTTGCTGCAAATGGGCGACCCCGTGACCGCAAGCAGTTGTTACGAGGTAAAACCCAATGATAATGTAAAATATGACAAATTGTTTGGTAAGGGTACAGAATAGGCCATTACCCATTGAAGAACCTCTTCCAGCCCATCACCCTTAAAAACAGCATGACAAACAGCTCCTTTCCCGCCCGCGTCATCAACCGCAGATTGCTTATCTGTATCTTAACGGGATTCTCTTCGGGGTTGCCTTTATACATACTCATCAACCTGTTCTCGGCATGGTTTCACAGCGCAGGGATTGACCTTAAGACCATAGGCCTGTTGACGCTCATCCAACTGCCCTATACTTGGAAGTTCTTATGGTCGCCGCTGTGTGACCGCTACACCCTCAGCTTAGGGCGGCGGCGTTCGTGGATGCTGATGACGCAACTGGGCTTGCTGATGATTTTGCCGGTGTTTGGCTGGCTGTCGCCCAAAACTGATTTGACCCTGATTATCGGCTTGGCGGTGGCGGTCGCGTTTTTGTCCGCCACCCAAGACATTGCCATTGATGCGTTCCGGCGCGAACTGTTGCAAGATTCGGAACAAGGCTTAGGCAGCGTCATCCATGTCAACGCCTATAAGCTCTCCAGCTTAGTACCCGGCTCCCTGTCGCTGATCTTGGCCGACCATGTGTCCTGGCCCATCGTCTATAGCGTCACCGCCTTGTTCATGCTGCCTGGGATAGCCCTCAGCTTTTGTATAACCGAGCCGTTATCATCGGCCAATGCGCCCAAATCCCTGCGCTCCGCCATTGTCGAACCCTTCCATGAGTTTTTCCAACGTCAAGGGGTCAAAAACGCCCTGATGATTTTGGCATTCATCTTTTTTTACAAATTGGGCGACACGATGGCGAGCGCCTTGCTGACCCCGTTTTATCTGGATTTAGGCTTCAGCAAAACCGAAATTGGCATTGTTGCCAAAAATGCGGGGCTGTGGGCGAGTATTGCCGGAGGGATTTTGGGCGGGGCGTGGTTGGTTTATATCGGCATCAACCGCGCCTTATGGATTTTTGGACTGTTGCAAGCGGTGGTCATTTTAGGTTTTGCGTGGCTGGCCACCACTGAGCATAACCTAGCCAGCTTGGCTGTGGTTATCGCTCTGGAAAGCTTTGGCATGGGCTTGGGCACCGCCGCTTTCGTGGCCTTTGTCGCCACCACCACCCATCCGGCCTACGCCGCCACCCAATTCGCCCTATTTTCCAGCCTCGCCGCTACTCCCCGCACCGTCGCCAACTCACTGGCGGGCTATTTTGTCGAAGGCGGCGACATCGGCGCGTTTAATGTCGTGTTCTTCCATATAGAAGCCCTAGGCTGGGAATATTTTTACTGGCTGTGCTTCGCGCTAACCCTGCCGGGGATGTTGCTGTTGTTTTATATCGCGCCTTGGAATAAGGCTGATACGGGGTTTGTGGGGAAGGTTTGAAGGACGCTATTGGCCTATTGTTCAAGAATACAACATACCGTAGAGGCGTTGCACGGCAACGTCTAACCACCTTTTGCTGATAACGGCTACGATTTAGCACTATCAGGTTGATGGGCTCTAAGACGTTGCCGTGCAACGTCTCTACAGTCTTTAACTTCGCTCAATCCCAATTTTTACGCAGTAAAATCTCGTCATAATCAGGGCACACCAAGGCGGGTATGACACCGACTTGCTTAAAGCCTTGTTGCTGATAAAACCGCAAGGCGTTATGGTTGAACGCTGACGTGACCACCCACAGGTTTTTGCTCCCGCGCCGCGCCTGTGCTTCCGCCCACGCCAACAGCTCCTTACCGATACCCAAGCCCCGATAATTGGCCCCTATCCCCAACAACTCGATATAAGGCCCGCGTAACCACGGGTAACGCACACACAGAACCCCGACCACATCAGCGCCGACCTGCACCACATAACGCCGTAAGGCCGGATCGTCACGGAGCAGATACTTCTCCAGCGCGGTCGCGGAAATATTTAATGTCAACCACGGGTCACTGGCCGCCAACAGCATCGCCAAGGTTAACGCCTGCTCAGGGGTGGGGGGGCAAGATAAGTGGCAGTGGCTTAGGGTTTCTAATGGGGAGGTGAAGGCGGCTGGAAGTTGGGTTGTTGTCATGATCGGTGTATGTCTGTCTTAGCAACTAAAGTCATCACCTTGAAAAACAAAATCTTCCGCACATTCGCGCAGGTCTTTTTTAAACTGTTCGGCATAATCGCCTAATTGTAGTTCTGGGGTGTTGTCAATTTCCCGTACAAATAATGCCCATTTGGAGGGTTTTTCAGAGCTAATAGCTAGATTATTCATCAGTCAAATTGAAGGTAAGCAGCATGATTTATGCCCGAACAACCTTACGGGCGCAATTAAGCGACTTTGGAAGCCAATAAGGGTTTTCGTGGCGGCAAAGACACCACTTTTTTCCCTGCCTGCCCCTGACGTTTGAGAATATCCTCAAAAAGGGCATCAGGGTCATGGTTAAATTTAGCCGCGTATTCTTCGCGGAGCATACGGGTTTCATTCACTATCGGGTCTTGCCACATGGCTGTTAGCCCTCCATCAGTTCTTGGGGAGTACAAATTATCGGCGGCTCATAAAGGTTGCCAGAGCAGTTCTCTTCTTTTTAGGTATTTGTTTGTGGATTCTGTTTAGAGTATTGAATAATTTCATTGTCGAGATCATCTTTATATTTTTTTAATCCAATCCGTGCAAAATTAAGTAAATTTTTGAAATCATCTCCTCCTACAAACATAGCAGACCAAGATTCAGCTTTAAATAAAATTAGATATTTATTATATATACGAGCAGCATTATCTATTAACTCTAATATTTCATCCTTACTTAAAGGATTATCTTGTAAGATCCCGTTATTTAAAGCCATTTTAGCTCCTTTGTGTGCATATAGATTATTTCTCCAGATTATCAACTTCTTAACTGCTGGATTTTTTTCGCTAACCGAATCAATGTCTAACACTCGATCATCAAGTTTTTAACATTCGTCAATATTGCTTTCCACCCGTCATCCAGCAGCCCTATACTTTAGTGAAGGGGTGGGTTCCATACGCCCCAAATCCCTGCCGGAGAGATGCTTTTCGGA
>JAQTNZ010000421.1 GCA_028713595.1 Methylovulum sp.
CCGGTCATTTTTTAACGAGGATTAGCTTACCTGCTTTACCACCCTTTTTCAGCTATAAATTTTGGGCGGCTTTATGAAAAACTTGATGATCGAGTATAAACGTCAATAGGCGATCTCGATCTCCAGGCTCGTCATTAACAAAAAAACTTAACAGAAGTTTTATCCAATCATCTTGTTCTATCTTAATATCAGATTCCACCACGCTACCTGCCTGATGCAAAGCGATAGGGATTTTTATTGGCGGGGTTGGTGTGGAATCAAAATATGAACATCCAAATAGGCTTATAAATATACCCCATACAATAAGGCGGATGCCGTAACGCCATAAGCATAGATTATGGGTATACATTAACCTTGCCATTCTTATGCCCCTAAGAATTATTTTGGTGCCCTAACATAATAAATCGCAAGCTGAACTTGCGTGTCGAGTAATTGAGGAAATGCCTCAATCGTTTCTATCCGTATTCGATATTTTCCTGCACTTATATTCAGGCTATCAATTGTTTTATCAAAATACTTTGCTGCAACTCCAAACCCTTGATTTAACAAGTACGTTCTGTCAAGAATGACACTATTTTTAGGGGTGGCGTATTTTGTGACCCTTATTTTTAGCGGCACCTCAGCCCCATCCTTTCTTGAGCGACCCAAAAAATCCAACAGATGATCTCGGTGTCCCGGTTGGTCATTGATAAAAAACACTAACAGAAATGTTATCCCATCATCCTGTTCTATTTCGATATCTGCTTCCGCCACACTACCTGCCTGATGCAAAGCGATAGGGATTTTTATTGGCGGGGTTGGTGTGGAATCAAAATATGAACATCCAAATAGGCTTATAAACATACCCCATACAATAAGGCGGATGCCGTAACGCCATAAGCATAGATTATGGGTATAAATTAACCTTGCCATTCTTATGCTCCTAAGGGCCGTAGGGCGCATTAGGCGATAGCCGTAATGCGCCGGATGATTGAAACCCAATGCGGTGCAATACGGCTATCGCCTATTGCCCCCTACGGAGTGCGCCTTACCGCGCTCATTCGGCCAGCCTATGCCCCGCTTGTTTGTGGGAAAAACGCAAACGGATATTATCGGCATCCAAACGGTTCAGTTGTGCCAAGGCGGGGGCGAGTTGCCGCACCGTTACCAGCAAGCCATCATAAGTGTCCGCTTCGATGAGCAAGCCCAGCGCGGCACATTCGGCTGTCCACACGGCTTCGTGACACCAGACGTTGACCACGAAAGCGGGGGCGGCGGTCAGGTAGTCGTTAACCAGTTTATCCAGAAATTGCTCAACGGGTTGGCCTAGTTGCTGGGCCAGGCGCTGGATTTTGGCTTCAAGCCGGTCAGGTAGGTTTAACATGGCAAACGCCTATGATGTTGGGAGGTATCAGGTTATTTGGCTGTATCACCTTATAGGATAAGCCATTTCCAGTTTTTTGCCACTGGCGGCGGTAAAAAAACCGGCCACCGGATTTTCTTTTGCAATCCGGTAGCGCGGGCTTATGCCGTGTTGCGGCAACCGATGTCAATATCTCCCCCACAACAGATACCAGCTCTATCCCCGTCCTTTAAGCAAGGGAAGATAAGGATGTTTTTGATTTCTTTAGTTAAGTCTTTTCTGTTAAGATTATTGGGTTAAGTATAGGCTTGCCGCTGCTTGGCTCACTGCCATAAGTTATTTATTATCAATTAGATATAATCGCCGTAGGTCGGGTTACGCTAGCGCTAACCCGACCTACGCCGTATTTAACACATACAATACATTGATTATTAAAACTAATATCTTAACTTAATCCCAGTGCCCGGCCGCTTAGGCACGGGTGCGCTGTCATGCAAATAAGCAGGTATAATAGGTTTCATGGGCGTTGTCGGCCTTGTTTTACCGTAAGGGCCGTGCGCCCTTTTGTCAATATAACAATAATAGTTGGAGGATGGTATGTTTAAAATTCGCTTATTGGTTTCTGCGCTGGCTTTGGCCGGTTCGTTGTCGGTCGCTAACGCTTGGGATACATTGCCTACGGTGGCCCCTGCACCGGCTGACAATGCGACTACGCCTGAAAAGGTGGAGCTGGGTAAGATGTTGTATCATGACCCGCGTTTGTCATCTACGGGCACGGTGTCTTGTTCATCTTGCCATAACACCATGTTAGGCGGCGAGGACAATCGCCCTAATTCTATGGGTGTCCACGGGCAAACGGGTGGCCGTAGCGCCCCGACGGTTTGGAACGCGGCGTTTAATAGCGTGCAGTTTTGGGATGGCCGTGCACCTAGCCTAGAAGCGCAAGCGGCGGGCCCTGTGACTAACCCTATTGAAATGGGCATGAAAAGCTGGGATGATGTGGTTGAACGCCTAAAAGCGATTGAAGGCTATAACCAAGCGTTTGAGCAAGTGTTTGGTAAGGATTCGATTTCTAAAGACAACGCCACTAAGGCGATTGCCGCTTATGAGCGCACCTTGATTACCCCTAACAGCGCTTATGACCAGTATGTCGAAGGCAATAAGGCGGTGTTGACGGTGCAACAAGTGCGCGGTATGGACAAGATGGCGGAGTTGGGTTGCACCAGCTGCCACAGCGGCGCGGCGTTTAATGGCGGCGGTGCGTTCCAGAAATTCCCTGTGATGTCCAATGATTATTTTGAAGCGCAATACCATTTCAAGAAAGATCAAGGCTTGGCGGAAGTCACCAAAAACGAGGCGGACGCGCATTTGTTCAAAGTCCCTACTTTGCGTAACATTGCCTTGACCGCGCCGTATTTCCATAACGGTTCGGTGAAGACCTTGGAGCAAGCGGTGACGGTGATGGCTAAGGTGCAGTTGGGCAAGGATTTGCCGAAAGAAGATGTCGCCGATATTGTCGCATTTTTGAATGCCTTGACCGGCGAGTTCCCTAAACAAACAATGCCACAATTGCCGGGCACACCGGGTAAGACCTTTAACTGAGAGTAAACCGTGTAGGTCGGGCAGGCGGTTTCTGCCCGACACCCCCCCTTTTTTTCCTACTATGCTAACCCCCACCACCTTATTCAAATGTCTTGGCGATGACACCCGTCTGCGTTGTGTAACCTTGCTGCACCAAGAAGGCAGGCTGTGCGTGTGCGATTTGACCGAAGCGCTGGACATGCTGCAACCGAAAATCTCCCGCCATCTAGCGTTACTGCGGCAATGCGCCGTGTTGATTGATACCCGCGAAGGGCAATGGGTGTATTATCAGATCAACCCTGACTTGCCGATATGGGCGGCGGATATTGTCGCCATTGCCGTCGGGCAGTTTTCCCAAGACCCCACCGCGCAACAAGACCACCAACGTTTGCAGGCGATGCTTAATTATTCGGTGCCTGTCCGATGTTGCTAAACGCTGTTTTCGTGCCTTTTATATATGGAAATACGACTATTTACACAAGATGTGAACCACTGCTGGCAACTAAT
>JAQTNZ010000422.1 GCA_028713595.1 Methylovulum sp.
GCTGGTTTCGTTGAAGGCTAAAGGGGCAAAATCGGTAACTGTCTGGTAAGGGATGCCGTCCTGTTCGCGGATCACCGTGCCCAGTATTGGATACTGCTGCCGTACCCACACCAAAGCTTGTTTAAATGCAGCCAAAACAAACAGTTGTTTAATGCGAAAGGCCATCGGCACATTATACGCACCCATGTCTGGCTGGTATTTTTGCAATAACCACAAACCTTGCTGGCCTTCGGACAGAGCTGATTGCAACGGTGGACGGGCTAAAGACACCAAATACCCCGCCAAAGCTTCCAAGGTCGGATAATAGACAAGATCGCTACGGGTGATTGGCAAACCCAGCCTCTCTTCAACATCACGGATAAGTTCCAGCAAGGCAATGGAATCAGCACCCAATTCATAAAACGCGCTGTGCGGCTTAATCTGGCTCTTATCTAACTTAAGCACTTGGGCTAAGGCATTCGCCAGAAACTGGCTCATGTCGTCCACAACCATAGCGGCAGACGATGGTGTAAAAGTGTCCGGCACAGTTGGCCTTGCTCCACCACCTAACCAACATTTTTCCGGTGCAAAAGGATAACCCGGCAAAGCTATCATGCGCGGCTTGCCTGATTTGTGTAAGTCTTGCCAGGGAATATCCGCGCCTTTCGCCCAATATAAGGCCAGTTTCGGCAAATCATGGGCGGCCAATAACAGTTGCAGCATTGCCGCCCCTGTCTCGCCGGACAACAAATACTGCGCCGCCCCATCATCTGCTTGGCAATCGCCCGTGTAAAGCGGGGTCGGCGGGTTTTGGCCGTGCAGATAGGCCTGTAATCCGTGCCGCAACATTTCCAAATCATCAACCACCAACGCCAGCCTGCAAGACATCGCCACACGGCCTGACTGTAAGGTATGTGCTAAATCCGCCAACAGACACTCATCGTGGACGCTGACAAACGTATACAATTGCGCGGCCACCGCTTGTAAACGTGACCCGTTCTTGGCCGATAGCACAATCACGTGCGGGCCGATAGCCGAGACGGGGGCGGTAACAGGAGGTTGGTATTCCTCAATAATCAGATGGGCGT
Organism: Methylovulum sp.; assembly: GCA_028713595.1. Classification (GTDB taxonomy): domain Bacteria; phylum Pseudomonadota; class Gammaproteobacteria; order Methylococcales; family Methylomonadaceae; genus Methylovulum. The sequence continues at coordinate 1,068 of JAQTNZ010000422.1, forward strand.
TAGAGCCACCCGCACCAAAGGCGCTGATTGTCGCCCGCCGTGGATAGACGCGCTCGACACCATCAATAGTAAGTAAGGGTTGCGGCCAATGTTGGAGTTCGCGCTGTAAATAAAACGGGCTATGCTCAAAGTCCAATTCCGGGTTTAAGCGGTGTGGTATCAGGGTCGGCGCCAATTGTTGGTGCCGTAACTGCATAAGCACCTTGGTCAGTTGCGACATACCGGAAGCGGCTTCGGCATGGCCGATAGCGGCCTTGACCGACCCTAAGGCGCAAAACTGCCGATCTTCGGTAAATTCCTTAAACGCCTTAGTTAAGGCCGTCAGCTCTATCGAATCGGCCAGCACCGAACCCGCCGCCGCCGCTTCGACATAGCTGATAGTCCTAGGATGGATGCCGGACTTGCGGAAATTGTCGGCAATCAAACGGGTTTGGGCATGGGGGTTAGGCGTGGAATAACCCTGCGACTGCCCTGCGTGGTTGGTCGTGGTCGATTTGATGACCGCAAAAATCTCATCACCATCGGCAATCGCGTCAGCCAAAGGCTTTAACAACACCACCCCAACCCCTTCGGCGGGGATATAACCGTCACCATCGGCAAAACTGCGGCTTTGGGCATGGCTGCCCAACAATTGCGCTTGGCTTAGGCCTAAATATTTGTCAGGATGTATCGACAAATTAACCGCCCCGGCGATTGCCAGACGGCATTCTTGGTTGCGCAAGCTCTCGCAAGCATTATGAATAGCCACCAAGGCCGATGAACACATGGTGTCAATGGCGACGCTAGGCCCTTGGAAATCAAAAAATTGGGAAACGCGGTTGGCTATTGCCGAATACGACGATAAGGACACCACTGGCCTATGCACGGTATCGGCATGATAGGGATAATGCTGGTACATCGCCCCGACATAAACGCCGACCCGCGCCTGATAGCGTTGCTGCACTTGCATCGGGGTATGCCCCGCACTCTCCAGCACATGCCAGACCGTCTGCAAAAACAAACGCACCATAGGGTCAAGCATATCGGCAACACGCGGTGAGATGTTAAAGAACAGCGGATCGAACTCATCGACACCCTCGATAAAACCGCCCCATTTGCTGTAACTCTTACCCGGCACGTTTTTATCGGCATTGAACTGTTCGCGCCAATCCCAGCGTTCCAAGGGGATTTCGGTGATACAGTCTTTACCCGTTTGCAGGTTTGCCCAAAATTCCTCCAGCGTTGCCGCCCCAGGATAACGTCCGGCAAGGCCAATAATGGCAATATCCACGTTAGGCACCGCAGGATTGTTAAGTGGCGCAGGACTACGCGCCGCCAATGTGGCGGAGGTTGCGGCCTTAGCCTTAGCAACGGATGCCACGTCAGGGGCAGGGAAAGGCGCTTTCAAAGCCAATAACGGCAATAGGGTTTGCTGATGGTTGGCCCAAAAATAATCCGCCAAGACTTGAAGATTCGGGTATTCAAACAACAGCGTTTTCGGTAATGCCCCGAAGGTTTTCTCCAATTCACGGATATAGGCCATCATCATGACCGAATCGACCCCGTAATTTGCCAAAGCAATATGCGCAGCTATGCGCTGGGCTGGGAGCTTGATAAGCTCGGCCAACGGGGTTTTCAGATAGACGACAGTCAAATCTATGCCTTGTGCCATAGTTTGGTGGCTGGGTTCGGGTAGCGGAGCCATACCGCCAAAGTCGGGGGCTTTGGGTAAGTGGTCGGCACTGCGCAAAGCAAAACCGCTCATGCGCACACACAAGCCACCATTATCGTCAAATATATCTATATCGAGCCGTTGCACCGTATCATTTGGCACACTGCCTTCGGCAAAGCGCACCCACACCCACAAATCCGCTGGGCAAGGCGCATATACCTCCAGTCCTGCCAACGCAAACGGCAAGGCAGGTTGGCTACGCATGGTTGGCTGTGTAGGCAACCCGCCATCCCTATCCAAAACAAAGCCTATCGAAGCTTGTAATGCCGCATCCATCAGGCTGGGGTGCAGCAGGTAGTCAGCTTGGCTATCGTGCACACAAGCGGGCAACACCAGCTTTGCCAGCACTTGCTGTCCATCCGTGTAAACCGCCGCCAAACCTTGATGTGCCGACCCATAACTGATGCCCATAGCGGTAAACAAGCTATAACATTGCGAGGCGGTGAAAGAGCCGCACTTAATACGTTCCTGCAATTGCGCTAAGGCTACGGTCGCAGGAGCAGGCAACACCGCCAGACGGGCCAGTCCTTGGCTATGGACTACCTTGTCCTCTAGGTTTCCGGTGCTGATTTCATAAGCGATAGCACCATCATCACGCACGGTCAAGGCAATCGCCAGCTGTTGCGGATGCTGGTCAAGCACCACG
>JAQTNZ010000423.1 GCA_028713595.1 Methylovulum sp.
AGTTCTTTGCTGACGGATGCGTATGCAGTTTGTGATAAAAATGCCGACATTTTAGTCAAGGCCTATCCTGAGCATCTGGTTACCTGCAAAGATAATTATATTGTTTGGCGTTCGGGTGAGCGGCAATTATACGATGACCAGAAGAAAAAAAGTGTTGACCAATTGTTAGAACAACCCGACTTAGAGGATATGTTTGCCTATGCCTATCCGGTAGGCATCCATTCGTTCGGGGCGCCTGCTGTCAATGTTGATCCGGGGCGCATAAGAAATGAAGCCTTTTTTAAGCGCATGTATGGCTCAAATGCAGCACAGGTCAACAGCCATTTGACCGCCCTGAAATGGCTGCCAAAATCAAGCAAGCAACTGATTAAAATTCAACGCATCAATGGCGTTGCCGGTAAGCTAGAGAAAATTTCCCAAGAATTGGACGGGCTACCTGCCGAACTAAAAAAATTTGTCATCACTACTTCAGGTACTTTTAATTGGCGTGTCATTAGCGGAACCCAACTATTAAGCAACCATTCGTTTGGGATAGCTATAGATATAAACACTAAGTATTCTAATTATTGGAAATGGGCGGGGAAAATGCAGTATAAAAATGCCATTCCACAGAAAATAGTGGAAATATTTGAAAAACACGGTTTTATTTGGGGTGGGAAATGGTATCACTACGACACTATGCACTTTGAATATAGGCCTGAATTGCTCATGAAATGATAAAGGTTCTATATGGGGTTTAAACGCGGTAGGGCGCAATACCCAGGGTGTATTGCGCCCTACGGACTACCGATACAGCTTAACCCTTAAGCAAACGGATGCTCAAGGATGATGGTTTCGTCACGATCTGCACCTGTGGATAAGATGGTGACGTTAATGCCCACCAGGTCTTCAATGCGTTTGATATAGGCTTTGGCGTTGTCAGGCAGTGCGTCATAGTCAGTGACACCGGCGGTGACACCGCTCCAGCCGGGCATGTTTTCAATGATCGCTTCGCATTGTTCGTATTGGTCGGCACCTAAAGGGGCGATGTCGGTCACTTCGCCTTTTAAGCGATAACCGGTGCAGATACCGACGGTTTCCAAGCCATCCAAGACATCCAGCTTGGTTAGGCAAATGCCGCTTAAGCTGTTCAGTTTGGCGGATTTACGCATGGCTACGGCATCAAACCAGCCGGTGCGGCGTTTGCGGCCGGTGGTCGCGCCGACTTCAAAGCCTTTGACGCTTAAATGTTCGCCGTTGGCATCGTGCAGTTCGCTAGGGAAGGGGCCGTTGCCGACACGGGTTGAATAGGCTTTGGTGATACCCAGCACATAATCAAAATCCAACAGGCCTACGCCGCTACCCGTGGCGGCCCCGCCAGCGGTGGTGCTGGAAGAGGTGACATAAGGGAAGGTGCCGTGATCGACATCCAATAACGCGCCTTGGGCACCTTCAAACAACAGGTTGCTGCCTGCGGCTTGGTGGCGGTACAACACTTCGCTGACATCACACAGCATAGGTTTGATGTGCTCGCCAAAAGCCAAGGTTTCATCCAAGGTTTGTTGGTAATCAACAGCATCAACATGGAAATACTCGGTGAGCATGAAGTTATGGTATTCCAGCAATTCTTTCAGCTTTTCGGCAAAGCCTTGCGGATTTTTAAAATCACCCGCACGCAAACCTCTACGTCCGGCTTTGTCTTCATAAGCAGGGCCTATGCCGCGTCCGGTGGTGCCGATGGCTTTGCTGCCACGCGCTTTTTCGCGGGCTTGGTCAATGGCGACATGCACGGGCAAGATCAAGGTACACGCTTCGCTGATTAACAGGCGGTTGCGGACGTTGATGCCGGCTGTTTCAAGGATTTCGATTTCTTCCATCAGGGCTTTGGGGGACAGCACCACACCGTTGCCAATCAGGCATTGCACGTTATCGTGGAGGATGCCGGACGGGATCAGGTGCAAAATGGTTTTTTCGCCTTTGATGACCAGCGTGTGCCCGGCGTTATGGCCGCCCTGAAAGCGGACAACGCCTTGCGCTTGTTCGGTCAATAAATCGACCAGTTTCCCTTTTCCTTCGTCACCCCATTGAGTGCCGATAACAATGACATTTTTTCCCATGATAACTCCAATTACGTCTGCATAGATGCAGGGGGTAGGGCAAGGTTTTAGGCCGTTGCCGAATTTAAAGGTTTAACAACCCAATGTTGCTGTTCTTGTTCTAAAATCGCGGTGCAGCCGTATTCGGCGGCGCCACCCGTTTGTCCGGGCAGTTGTTGGATGACGGGCCGTTGTTGGGCGCGTAAGTCCCTGATGGCGACGGCCAGTTCGGCATCATCAACACAGGGGGCGAAAATCAATTCGCGGGGCGGGCATTGGAAGCTTTGTTTGCTCAGTGCCGACAGTAATTTTAAGTCGGCGCTGAAACCGGTTGCCGGACGCGCGCGGCCAAAAATCTTGCCGATGTTGTCATAGCGTCCGCCACGGGCGATTTCGCGGCCCACACCAGGGACAAAGGCCGCGAAAACAATGCCGGTATGGTAATGGTAGCCGCGCAGTTCCGCCAAATCGAAGCTAATCGGCAGGTTGGGAAAGCGTAGCGACAATTGCTCGGCAATCGCGGTCAAATCGGCCAAGGCTTGGTTGACGGCGGCATTGGCCGGGGCTAAGACCGCCCGCGCTTTGTCCAGCACCGCCGGGCCGCCGTTCAGCTCCGGCAAGGCCAAAAATATCTGTTTAAGGTCGCTGTCGATGGCGTAGCCGTCCATCAGTTCGGCCAATTCGGGTTTGGCTTTGCGCTGCAAAATGTCGAACAATTCGCTTTCTTGTGCGTGGGACAAGCCCGCTTGTTCGGCCAAGGTGCGATAAATGCCGACATAGCCCAAATCCAGATGCACGTCTTGCAGGCCGGTGATGGCGAGCATTTCCAGCATCAGGCAAATCACCTCAAAATCGCTTTCCTTACCGGCGTGCCCGTACAGCTCCGCGCCGATTTGCATGGGGCTGCGGGTCTTTTCCAGCGGGTCGCCACGCGTGTGCAGCACCGTGCCCGCATAGCACAGCCGGGTCGGCCACGCCTGTTTGAGGTTGTGGGCATCTATTCTGGCGACCTGCGGGGTCATATCGGCACGGATGCCGAGCATTTCGCCGCTGATCTGGTCGGTCAGCTTAAAGGTTTGCAAATCCAAATCATGGCCGGAACCGATTAACAAAGACTCCAGAAAATCGATAAAGGGCGGTATGACCAAGTTGTAACCCCAGCAGGCAAAGCTATCGAGAAGCTTGTTGCGCAAGGCTTCCAGATGCCGGGCTTCGGGCGGCAAGGTTTCTTCAATGCCTTCGGGCAAAAGCCACGAGTTTTTTTGTTGCATGTTTTTAAGTCCCACTCAAACAAAACGCCCCGCCTAGGCGGAGCGTCTTGGTGTTTTGATAAATCGGTAAGACGGATA
>JAQTNZ010000424.1 GCA_028713595.1 Methylovulum sp.
CGATGCGATTTTGGGCGCGGCCAAGTTTATGCACACGGTGATTGTGTCCGAATGTACTGGCTGTGAGTTATGCGTGGCCCCGTGTCCGGTCGATTGCATTGTCATGCAGTCGGTGGCGGCGGTGGATAGCGAGGGCAAACGCCAGCAAGCGGCGGTGGCAAAACGCCGTTATGAGGCACGGGAGCAGCGTAAAGCCCAAGAGGCCGCCGATAAGGCGGAACGCGCCAACCTGAAAAAAGCGGCGTTGCTAAAAATGAAATCGGCGTAAGCGCCATTTTTAAAAAACATAAACGAGGAATAAAGCGTGGCAAAGGCGAGTGATTTAAAACGGGGTATGGTGGTGGAGATTAACGGTGTGCCACATATCGTCAAGCATGTGGATGTAAAAAGCCCAGCGTCACGCGGGGCGACGACCTTGTACAAAGTCCGTTTTAACAATATGAAAACCGGCCTCAAGCTCGATGAGTCGCTCAAAGGCGATGATATGTTTAAGGATGCGGAATTGGTGCGGGCTAAAGTCCAGTATTCGTATAAGGATGGCGACACTTATATCTTTATGGATGTCGAAGATTACACGCAATACACCTTGGATGCGGAAGACCTGGAAGGGCAGGTCGACTATTTGTCGGAAAGTTTGGACGGTATCATCGCGTTGTTGATTGATGATGAAATTATGGGCATTGAATTGCCCGCGACGGTGGTGTTGGAAATTATCGAAACCCCGCCACCGATTAAAGGTTCTTCAGCTTCGGCACGGACAAAAACCGCGCGGTTAAGCACGGGTTTAGAAGTGCAAGTGCCGGAATATCTGGAGACGGGCGAATTGATTAAGGTCAATACCGAAACGGGCAAATATTCGTCACGCGCGTAGTGTCCCTATGACGCAGGACAGTGACCAGATTTTAAAAACCGCCCAAGGCGAGTTTGTTTTAAGCCGTTTGCCGCAACGCCCTAACGAGCTGTTACGCGCCTTTGATGCGGCGGACGAGTATCTGCTCGATTATGTCGCCGAACAGTTGCAACTACCCCCTGACAGCAGGATTTTGCTGCTCAACGATAGTTTTGGGGCATTGGCGGTGGCTTTAAGCGCATGGCGGCCTTGGGCGATGTCGGACTCTTATTTGTCGCAACAGGCGACCTTGCTTAATTTGGCGGCCAATGGCCTGCCGGAGTCGGGCGTGGAACTGCTTGGTAGCCTTAGCCCGCTGACGGGGGTGTTTGATGTGGTGCTGATTAAAGTGCCCAAGACCTTGGCCTTGTTGGAAGATCAATTATTGCGTCTCTATCCATGCTTGACCGCCCGCACACGGGTGATTGTTGCGGGTATGGTCAAGGCCTTGCCGGCGAATGTCTGGAAGTTGCTCGAGCGGTTAGTGGGGGCGACCACCACGTCATTGGCGAAAAAAAAGGCGCGGCTGATTTTTGTGCAACCGGAGATGGGGCGGGTGTTGCCCATTAGCCCTTATCCGGTGTCTTACACGCTGGAAAATACTGCATACCGGATTGCCAACCACGCCAATGTGTTTTCACGCGACAGCCTGGATATAGGCACACGGTTTTTTCTCCAGCATCTGCCGGTTTACGCAGGGGCGTTGGAATGGGTTGATTTGGGCTGTGGTAACGGCGTGGTGGGTTTGGTCGCCGCCGGACGTAATCCCGATGCGATGGTGCATTTTATTGATGAGTCGTTTATGGCACTGGCCTCGGCGGAGGAGAACTTCCGGCGGGCGTTTGGCGAGGGCAGGGCGGCGACCTTTAACGTGGGGGACGGGCTAACGGCGTTTGCTTCGGCATCGGTTGACGTGGTGTTGTGTAACCCGCCATTCCATCAGCAAAACACCATAGGCGACCATATTGCGGTCAGTATGTTCAGGCAATCACGGCGCGTGTTACAAAAAAACGGCGAGCTATGGGTGATAGGCAACCGCCATCTGAATTATCACATCACGCTTAAGCGTTTGTTCGGCAAAGTGTCGGCGGTGGCCGCCAATGCCAAGTTTGTGATCTTGAAAGCCAGTTGCTAAAAAGCTGCGCTTACGGCGAAACTGCCCGTTTAATGCGGCATAACTTATCAGTCCCAGCTTAAGGGCTGGGTCTTTATAGCCTTAAAAAGAACCCAAAAAAACCTTTTTGGGTTCTTTTAAAGATAGTTACGCTGGGGTTACGTTCTCAGCTTGCGGGCCTTTTTGGCCTTGGGTCACTTGCATAGTGACTTTTTGGCCTTCGCGCAAGGTTTTGCGGCCAGTGCCGTTAATTGCGCTGTGGTGAACGAAAACATCTTTACCACCTTCTTGTTCAATAAATCCGAAACCTTTTTCATCATTGAACCACTTAACGGTACCTACAACTTGCTCTGACATATCACACTCTTTACTTGAAAAATCGCCAACATCAATTGGCTTTATAAATCCCAGCCCTGAAAAAAAGGCCGGCTCAATCTTGCACTGCACCTCATGTTAGCACTAAAAATACAACAAGGGCAAAGACATTTTGGCTAAGACCCGATTATTTTTAAGCCAATGTCTACTGTGTCACGGCTTTGTTGGCATAACCGGTGTATTAATCATATTTCAGGTATTTAAAGCGCGGGTCATCGGGCGTGCCGGTTAAGGAGCCGCCTTCTTCCTTGCCGGGTTGCCACTGTATCACCTCTTCAATTTTCCGTGCCAGCTCAAAATCTTTGTTGGTGATGCCTTTGGCGGCGTGGTTCATCAGTTTGACAATGACAAACGCATAGGACACCGTCAGGTCAGGGTGGTGGAAGGCGGCTTCCGCCAAATGCCCGACCGTGTTGACGACCATCAGCGTGCTTTTCCAGCCGCTGGTCTTGTATTTGCGGCGTATCCAACCGTCTTCCAGATACCAATGTGGCAACTCGGCCTCCAGCCGTGCTTGGATTTCGCTATCGGTGTAAGTTTCATCGTGCGTACGCTCTCTCCAGCCCATAAATTTACCTCTTAGTCGCTTGTAAATATAGGAACGGATAGTGTTCCTACGCGTTTTAAAGCCTGTATTTAAGCAGGGCGGGGGAAAGGGCAGCTGTCTGCTTTTTTGGCGTTAAAAGACGGTTTTCCGCCGATCTTCCCCCGTTTCGGTCGGGATTAAAACATCAGAGGCGTTTTAAGCCCAGCACATCCTGCATATCATACAAGCCGTTGTTTTTGTCGCCCAGCCAAAGGGCGGCCTTCACCGCGCCATTGGCAAACGTCATGCGGCTACTGGCTTTATGGGTGATTTCGACACGCTCGCCCTCATCGGCAAACATCACGGTATGTTCGCCGACGATGTCACCCGCGCGGATAGTCGAAAAGCCAATGGTCTTACGGTCGCGCTCCCCGGTCACGCCTTCGCGGCCATACACCGCGCAGTCCGTCAGATTGCGCCCCAAGCTACGGGCGATCACCTCG
>JAQTNZ010000425.1 GCA_028713595.1 Methylovulum sp.
GGCACGGGAAACCGCAGCTATGCGCGGAACATTTTTTCGCAAACGTCTGACAATGACACTTATTCGACCAATTTGGATTTGACCGGAAAATTCAAACTGGCGGGTGCCAACCATCAAACCTTGGTCGGCATGGATTATTTGCGGGCGGTCGGCACTTATAAGTTTTATGGCAACTACCAAGATCCGGTGCCCGGTCTGGCAATCGACATTTACAACCCGACATACGGCATAGACCCGTCCTATTACGCCACGGCGCTGGCGACCCCCTCTGACGGCGGCCTTAACCATTATCTGTTTAGGGACAGCTGGTATGGCCTGTATTTTCAAGACCATATCACCCTTTGGGATAAGGTTCATATCTTGGGGGGAGGGCGCTATGATTGGGCAACAACGGGTATCGGCATAGGCACTTCGGCCAGTGCCGCCGCTGCCGCCTTGCCTTCACGCAATGATGAGGGCTTTAGCCCACGGGTAGGGGTTCTCTATCAGGCGTGGGAATGGGCAAGCCTTTATGGCAATTGGACAACTTCATTTGGCGCCAACAATGGCATAACGGCGACGGGCACCACGATTAACCCGGAAATTGGCGAACAATTTGAAGCGGGGGTAAAAACCGTATTGCTCGATAAACGGCTGACAACAACCTTGGCTTATTACCATTTGACCAAGCAAAATGTGTTGACCCGTGATTTTAAAAGCCCCGACCCTTTTGCCGTTGCCGCCATCGGTGAAGCCCGCAGCCAAGGCATTGAACTGGATATGACGGGACAATTGACCGAGGAGTTCAGTGTCATCGGCAACTATGCCTTTACTGATGCGCGTATCACCAAAGACTACACTGGCTTGCAAGGCAACCGCCTGAACAACGTCCCTGAGCATTCCGGCAGTTTATGGCTTAAGTATGATATTCACCATTATAGGCCACTGAATGGCTTAAGTTTTGGTATGGGTGTTTTCGCCGCTGGGGAGCGTGAAGGTGACAACGACAATACCTTTGTGTTGCCCGGCTATGCCCGTTTGGATGCCTTTACCAGCTATGCTTGCCAGCTTGGCAAATCGCGTTTGATTACCCAGCTCAATATACGCAACTTGTTGGATAAGGTGTATTACGAATCCACTGACCCGTTCCAAAACGCGCCGCCTCGGGTCGGGATTTACCCAGGGGCGCCGCTGACAGCGATGGGGTCGGTGCGGTTGGAATTTTAACCATCATCAAGACAGCATGAAGCTATCCGGCGGCGAGCTTGCTTCATGCGGAGATTTTCTGATGTTTCTGGGTGGTTATGTTCTGTTTGGCAGGGTCGGGCGGTTTTATTGTAAAACCGCCCTATGTTTGGCGTTATCTGGAAAAACAATGGAACAATTTGATCATGATTTAATGCTGGGCGGGATTGCCGAAAAGCCCAGCGCAAAATCAAGGCCCTTAACAATGAAAATCCGGCGGAAATGGTGGCTAACCCTACATTTATGGATGGGGTTGGTGCTGGGTTTATTGTTGGCCATTTACGGCCTTACCGGCAGCATTTTGGTATTCCACGATGAAATTGATGAATGGTTGAACCCTAAACTTTTGACCGTTATGGCACCGGACGATAAGCCCCATCGTTATAAACCGCTAAACGAAATTTATCAGGCCGGACAGGAAGCCGTACCGAAACAAGCGGTGCTGTCTTATAGCGATTATCCGCGTAACGACACGGCTGCCTTTAAGCTTTCCTTCCTTGTGCCGACGGCTAACACAATGGAAAACTGGGAGGTTTATGCCAATCCTTACACCGCCGAAATTATCGGCAAACGCTTGTTAGGCTCTTCCGATGACCTAATTCCTAACACTTTTATTGGCTTTGTGTTTGAACTGCATTATGCCCTGTTGTTGGATCACAAAATCAGCCGCATTGTCGTTGGTGTCAGCGGCAGCCTGCTGATCATTTCGGTATTGACCGGCTTGATTGTTTGGTGGCCGTTGACCGGACGCTGGTGGCAAGCCTTGACCATTAAACGTAAGGCCGCGTTCGAGCGCTTTAATTTTGACTTACATAAAACTTCGGGGGTTTATACGGCCTTGATTATGGTTCCGGTGTTGTTTTCTGGCGTTTATATGGTATTGCCGGAAAATGTCGTCCCTGTGCTCGAAATTTTTTCACCGGTGACATACCGTTATTGGTTCACTTCCACACCAACACCTAACGCAACGCCCATCAGCATGGCCGATGCAGTGGCCATAGCCGAACAACATTATCCAAGAGGACGGCCACACTGGATTTATGGCACTACCGAAGCCACCGATACCTATACGGTTTGCCTGAATGACGTTGACCGTCCCGGCAGTTGGTTACAGCGGGTATGCGTAGTGATGGACCGTTATAGCGGAAAAGTGCTCGATATCGATGATCCCGCCGATGTGGCCGCCACTGCGGGTGAAGTGTTTACCCACTGGCAATGGCCTTTACATTCCGGCCAAGCCTTTGGCATGACCGGAAGGTTGCTGGTGTTTGCAACCGGTCTGGCCTGTCCGGCGCTATTTGTGACCGGAGTGATCCGGTGGTTGCAAAAGCGGCGGGCCGCCCGAAAGAAAATGCCTGCCATCGGGGCGGGCATTAAGGTGCAAGAAATTGGCCGCAAAGCTTCCAGCATCGCCGTTTATAAACGTAACCCCAGAAGAATCCTTAATTTTTTTGATTAATCTTGATCCGCCAACCAACCTAACTAAATCTTCAAAAGACAGAGAATGGCACCATGACATCTATTATTAAAACTATTTCCCAATTGCCCGGGCATCCTGGCCCAATAACTATGGAACCTGATTTAAACCGGGTTCATGAAGTTTTTGAGGGCTTGGTGGCGCAGTACGGAAAAATGTTCACGGTCCAATTCGCCAACCGGCCTATGGTGGTGGTCGCGGATGCCAAAACGCTCAATTTCATCCTTTGCAAAAGACCGGAGCTTTTCGCGCCTTACCGTAAAAACAGCAAAATCCTCGCCGCGATAAAAGCCGATGGCATTGAAACCGCCGACGGCAGTGATTGGAAACGGCAACGGGAAGTCATAGCCACAGCGATGGAATCGGCTTATCTGGGCCGCTACTTTGAGAATATCAAGGCCGTTACCGAAGATTTGAAAAACCGCTGGTTTGATTATGGGAAACCCCTTACCAAAGCCGATTTGGAAATGGAAATCTTTGGTTTTTCCATCTCGGTGTTCACGGCGATCATGTTTGGTGACATGGCTGACCTGCCGCTTGAGGAACGCGAAGCGATCATGGCGCTGTTGTTTGACTTGTCCGCGATCTTAGGTGGGCGCATTGATGCGTTGTTGCCACAGATGCATTTGGAAAATTTCTCAGAAGATCATGTTTTTGAAGGGGGCATAAAAGAAATACGCGACGTTATTGAAAATCTGGT
>JAQTNZ010000426.1 GCA_028713595.1 Methylovulum sp.
CCTTCAATTTCGACTGGCTTGTTCAGCAATTGCGCGGCCAGGGCTTTAATGCCGTTGGAGACGGTTGCCGAAAATAACAGGCTTTGGCGTTGCTTGGGCAAATACGCCATGATTTGGCGGATACTGGGCAAAAAGCCCATGTCCAGCATCCGGTCGGCTTCATCCAACACCAAAATGTCAACATGCGCCAGACTGACATTTTTTTGCTGGACGTGGTCGATCAAACGGCCAGGCGTAGCCACGACAATATCGCAGCCATGCTTTAAGTTGCGGGTTTGCATCTTGATGCTGGCACCACCGACCACCACTTCCGCGTGCAAAGGCAAATGTTTGCCGTAAATGCTGACATTTTCATGCACTTGCATTGCTAACTCGCGGGTTGGCGTTAAAATCAAGGCGCGGACACGGCGCGGCTTTTGGTGTATCACATCGCTATTGGACAACAGTTGCAATAACGGTAGGGTAAAGCTGGCGGTTTTGCCAGTGCCGGTTTGCGCACCCGCCAACACATCTTTGCCTTGCAAGATGATCGGGATGGCACGTTGCTGAATCGGGGTGGGTTCGGTGTAACCTTGTTCGGTTACGGCTTTAAGTAGGGCGTCGGATAAACCGAGTTGGGCAAAAGACATTAAAAACCTCTGGAAATGATGGGGGTTCTGTGAAGAAAAGGATGGTAAGTTAAGTGCGGCAAACCACTAAAAGCCTGCCCACTTCGATGGATAACGGATATTTTGAGGGTGTGCGCTAGGGCGCACACAATAATTGGCTGGTCGGCAGCCAAGTTAGCCGCCAGTCATATTCATATAACGCAATATGACCGGTTGTTCGTGGATATTAAATTCGTGCTTTTCGGGCTTGATCTGCATGGCTTCTATAATTGCCTGCTTTAAGGCCGCACCATCGCCCGGTGACGTGCGCAGCACTTGTTTTAAATCGACTGAATGCTCGTTGCCCAGGCACAGCAACAAACGGCCTTCCACGGTCAGGCGCACGCGGTTGCAAGTGCTGCAAAAATTGGTGCTGTGCGGCGAGATAAAGCCTACGCGGGTATTGGTGCCCGCTACCTGAAAATACTTGGAGGGCCCACCCGTAGTGGCAGTGCTGGGCAACAGCGTAAAGGCCTGCGCCAAATCGGCCTTAATCGAGTCGCTAGAATAATAGGCATCCGAGCGGTTATGCTGAGCTACCACCCCTAAAGGCATTTCTTCGATAAAACTGATGTCCACACCCTGTTCGACGGCAAACCCCACCAGATCGCACACTTCCTGATGATTGCGGTTTTTAAGGATCACCGCGTTGAGCTTAATCCGCTCAAACCCCGCCGCTGTGGCGGCCTTAATACCTTTGATGACTTGCGCCAAGTCACCGGTGCGGGTGATGGCCTTAAATTTGTCGGTATCTAGGGTATCTAGGCTGATATTGACGCGCTTGACTCCGGCGGCCTGCAAAGCCACCGCCATAGATTCAAGTTGTGAGCCATTAGTGGTTAATACTAATTCCTGCAACCCGTGCAAACGGCCAATAGCTTGCAACAATTCCAACGCGCCTTTTCTCACTAAAGGCTCACCGCCAGTAATCCTGATTTTTTTTACGCCCAATTCAGTAAACGCTTGGGCCAAAGTGTAAATTTCTTCCAGGGTCAAAATCTGGGCGCGGGGCAAAAACACCATGTCTTCGGCCATGCAGTACACGCAACGGAAATCACAGCGGTCAGTAATGGAAATGCGCAGATAATCCACCGTCCTGCCAAAACGGTCTATCAATTGCGGGGCAACAGCAGCGGTCATAACAAAATTAAAAAAAAGCGGATGTTAATATTAACACAAATAGACCTAACTGCGGCAGTTGTGTTCATTAAATCGTTAATTTTGGAAATAATAATGGCCATTCTGTTGGATAAGGGCGCTTTAGCGGCGGTTTAAGCCCCGTGTTGTTGCAAAATGGCCGCTACCCGCAGCAAATCTTCTGGCGTATCGACACCGGCGGGTGGAGTCTTGGCAACCACCCGCACCCGCACCGCTTCACCTTGCCATAAAATGCGCAACTGCTCCAATGATTCCACGCCTTCCAATACCGAAGCGGGCCATTGGCAATAACGCCGTAAAAACCCGACGGTGTAGGCGTACATGCCGATATGGCGCAAATAAGGCATAGCCCCTGAGGGTGTGCCACCGCTATGGGTAAACGTGCCACGTTCCCACGGAATCGGAGCGCGGCTAAAATACAGGGCGTAACCTTGTTGGTTAAGCACGACCTTAACGGCGTTGGGGTTGAAGATTTCTTCGGGGTCAAGGATGGCGGCGGCCAGCGTGGCGATACCCGCTTGCTGTTGTTCGGCCAGTGCGGCGGCGACTTCACGGATGTAGTCCGCTGGCAGCAATGGCTCGTCACCTTGCAGGTTAACGATGAGGGTGTCTTGGGCCCAACCGCAAATTTCGGCCACTTCGGCGATCCGTTCGGTGCCGCTTTGGTGATCGGCGCGGGTCATGACGGCGGTAAACCCCAAATCCTGCACCGTTTGCAAGATGCGTAAGTCATCGGTGGCGATGATGATGTCTTCTGCCCCGGCTTCGCTGGCACGGGCGCAGACATGGGCGATCATCGGCTTACCGGCAATGTCCAGCAACGGTTTGCCTGGTAAACGAGTGGACGCGTAGCGGGCGGGGATAACGACTTTAAAGGTGTGGCTCATTGGTATAACGCATCGGTTTCTTCAGTGCTTAAGGTACGCGCTTCATCTTCCAGCATGACCGGAATATCATCACGGATAGGGAAGGCTAAGCGGTCGGCACGGCAAATCAGCTCTTGCTGGTCTTTATGGTAGCGTAAAGTGCTTTTGCAGATTGGACAGGCGAGGATGTCGAGCAGTTTTTTATCTATCATGGGCTTGGCTCTGGAGTAAATGTAATAGTTGCACGGTAAAATCCGCCTCAGGCACGGCCTGGATCGGCACAAACCAATGCTGTGGGGTGGCAAACGTGGCGCATTTTACCGCGTCTTTTTCGGTCATTAACACCGGATGGGCATCGGCGAACACAATATCACTGGCTTGATAGGCATAATGGTCGGGGAAGCGGTGGGTTTTGCACAGCAAGCCCGTAGCGGTCAATTGCTTAAAAAAACGGTCGGGATTGCCGATACCGGCCAAGGCATGGCAGGGCTGGCCAGAAAATTCGCTTAACAGCCGGCTCTCTCCCGTGACCATATTAACCGCCTTATCGCCGACCAGCTGCATGGTATATTCGTTGGCTTCGGCTTTAGCGCCGTTGACGATAACCAAATCGATGCTTTGCAAGCGGTTTATCGGCTCGCGCAACGGCCCTGCGGGTAGGCAGTAGCCATTGCCAAAACGCCGCGCACCATCAATCACGGCAATTTCCAACGTGCGCCCTAAGGC
>JAQTNZ010000427.1 GCA_028713595.1 Methylovulum sp.
CAGGATTCGGTTTTTTATATCTGCATGGCCTCGGTTATCGCATGCGTAACAATTTCAGGCTGTTTTTTTGAAGTTAAAGCCGATCGCTACGATACTAAGCCGGCTGCTCAGACAATTGCCACTTTAATGAATGAAAACAGGGATATTGCTTATTACGGCAGCAAGTATCACGGCGAATATCAGTTTGCCGGGCGTCTTAAACAGGCCATTACCGTGGTGATGCCGTATGTCGATGATTTGTACGCGTGGGCCAAGCATCATCAGGCCGGTTATATCATAGTGACTTATAAGGATTCCGATACATTGCCCCTGTCGCTGGTCAGTTACCACTATCCTTTCAAAGGCCAAAATATCGGCTTGCTTTCCTGTCGGGTACTGCTGGCAAACCCTGGGCTTAGTGCCGTTTTGACACCAGATTAGTACCATAATTTAAATATACGGACTTCCCAAGTCGGTATGGCTGGGGTACCTGCTTTTCGGCAACCCACTGACATTGCGAAGTTTTATCAAAGCATTCAGCGTTTAAATGGGAATATCATCCACACCATCAGCCGCTTTATCGATTGCATCATGAGCGCTATTGCCAACTCCCGGCACGATTGATACAACCGCTCCGCCTAAACGCATGGGGACGGAGGCAACTTTTGTTAATACGCATCCTTACAAAATAATGGCTGTGACTAATAAAAATACAATTTTTAACTTCATTTTTTAACCCTTTTGGCGACTATTTAGCAGGCATATTTGATAATGCCCGCCGTACAATAAACTAATGGCTGACCAATAATTGCCATGCGCAATATTTTTTAACGGTTAAACATCTTAGTGCTTGTTCTGCAATGCCAAGCTCTCCGCACAAGTGAAAAACCGGCGGTCCAGGCATTGTCCTAGCCCAGCCTGACCCGTTGTCCAATAGCCGCAGATTGCAAGGCGGCAACGATGATTCGGCAATTGGCTTTCGCATCGTCCAGCGACAGCGCGGGTGCATTGCCGTTTAATATGCAATCGCTGAAATGCTCGATTTCCAGCCGGAAGTGATTGGCCGCAGGCAGCCGTTCTTCAGCTTGCTCGCCGTCTTCTGTCCACCATGAAATCACCGGCACATCGCCGGGCATACTCCAGACGTTGTGGCATTTAATGCCGCCTTTGGTGCCGATGATTTCATATTCACAGCGCCTTGCACGCTCGAAGCTGAAATCGAAATGGGCGTATTTGCCGTCACCGAAGTCAATGACGCCGCTGGTCGCAATATCTGCGCCGCTCTCGACATACTTGGCTATGGCGGTTACCGAGACAGCTGGCTGGTCGAAAAACATCCGCGCCGAATGGATCGCATAACAACCGATGTCCCACATCGCGCCGCCGCCGTTTTCGACGCTCTCCGCCAAACGGTACAAGCGCGCAGGCCGCATCATGAAAGAAAAGCTGGATCGCACCGACCTGACTTCGCCTATCAATCCCGAATTAATCAATTCCCGCACCCTGGTATGTTGCGGGTGGAAACGGTACATAAAGCCTTCCATAACGGTGACTTTATGCCGCTGCGCGGCGGCTTGAATGGCGTCTATGTCGGCCGCAGTCAGCGCCATAGGCTTTTCGCACAGTACATGCTTGCCATGCTCGATGGCGCGTAACGTCCATTCGGCATGTTCGTGGTTGGCAAGCGGCAGATATACGGCATCGACTTCCGCATCATTGAGCAACGTTTCGAGGTTGGCGTAAGTCCGCGCCTGTTGTTGCGGCGCGTATTGTGCCAGCGTTTGCGCGGCGGCGCCGGGACGACGGCTGGCTATAGCAACCAGTTTGGCATTGGAGGCTTCGACGATGGCAGGCATCAGTCGCTCGTTGATACGTGCGGCGCCTAAAATGCCCCAGCGCAGTTTTGTTTTGTTATTCATCGGGTTGGCCTTTTAGTGAAAGGTTGAGTCTTATTTCAAAAGAGGGTGATCTTTCGGTAGCTGCCTTGCTATCCATAGCGCTAATTTATGTTTCATATTCACCCCGTTTTCCTGGTCAATCGCCAATGGCTGAATAAGCTGGTCATTGACCAGCAGTCGATAAAGAGATTCAACCTTATTCTTTGCCGAATCCGTCGAGGAAAATCCGGAATAGCCGCGATTCTTCGCGTAATTTTCAGCAACTTCGACCGCTTTTTTCAGTAGCTGAGGTTCGTTCTTTAACTTAGTCATTGATGCCCGTCCTTTTTCAACATGGTTGTTTGCATGGATTCTTTATCAATATATACGTTTTTATCATAACTAATTCAGCGAAATGATTGCAAAGAGAGTCTGCTTGCGATGCGGTTTTCCTATTGTTTTAAAAAATCCCAGTGTTGGTCAATAAAGCCTTGCAGAGGTTGGTACTGGTTTTTGTAGTTCATTTTTTGGCAATCGGCAATCCAAAAGCCCAGATACAGCCACTCCAGACCTTGCGTTTGCGCATAATGTATTTGCCACAGCACCGCATAAACGCCGAGGCTATGGCTGGAAAACTTAGGATCAAAGAAGGTATAAACGGCGGAGAGGGCATTATCAAGGCGGTCTACGATCGCCACCGCGGCAAGTTCATCGGCAATGGAAAATTCTACAAATTGGGTATCGCACCATGAACTGCCTAAAAATCCGATGTAGTCGTCGGGGCTGGAGTTTGCCATATTGCCTTCGGCATGACGTTGTTTTTGGTAGTGCAGATAAAGATTGTAATGGGTTTGTTCGAAGACGGCGGGCTTGATTATTGCTGCGGTTTGCCGGTTTTTTTGCAAACAACGCTGATGGTTTCGGCTGGGTTTAAACTGCGCAACGGGCAAGCGCACCGGAACGCATTGAGAACATTGCGCGCAATGAGGGCGGTAAACTTCGTCGCCGCTACGCCTGAAGCCATGAGCAATAAGTTGCGAGTAAATGGCGGTATTAAGCCCAAATGAGGGGGCAACAAACGCGGATTGTGCTTGTTTGCCTTCCAAATAGCCGCAAGGATGCGGGGCGGTAATCAATAAAGGAACAGAGGTCATTGTAAATTCAAGTTGTATTTAGTTGGCCGGATGCGGAGTTTATCATTCCCGCGTTCAGGAGACTCTGAGAGTCATATCCAAGTTAAGCTGAAAATGTATTCGCCACAGAGGACAAGAAGAAAATAATTCAGTTAATTTAATATGTTGAAAAACTCGCGTTCTCGGTACACCGCTTCACTGCCCCTGCAACGCTGGCTGCGTTCCCTCGCCCGGAGCGCTAAATGTCCAGGTAACTCGTCATACTCGCCGCAGGAAACCGTCAGGGTTTTAGCCAGCGTGGTTTTGCCAGTCCCCCGGAACATCACCTGCTCTAAATTAGCATAAAGTTTTTCAAAAATAGAATGTGCTTGTGCAAAAGGCGGCGAGAGAGT
>JAQTNZ010000428.1 GCA_028713595.1 Methylovulum sp.
TGCCCCTATTTTTGAGACCAAACTTCGGGCAAATTATGACATTTTCCAAACTCTCTCTGGCGACCGTTGCCGTGCTAGGCATCGGTGCATCTTTCCAAGCCCTAGCGCTAGACTTATACATGGACACTAAAACCAAACAACTGTACGCCGAACCTGGGGCTAACCGGACTAAGCTAGGTTCGTTTACAAAAGTCGAAGAACCGACAGCCCCCCCTGCCGTAGACCCAAAGGCTTTGGATCAAGTCCGTCAGGATTTAGAGCAAAAGAGTAACGAAATTGCCGTATTGAAAGAACACGTTTTTGAACAGAAAAAAGATGCCGCCGAAGTTAAGTTAGGCGAAAAAGGCTTGGAATTTGAAAGCAAGGACGGCAATTTTAAAGCCGCGATTACCGGACGTTTGCAAGTTGACTCACAAGTCAACGTTGATGGCAACGATCCGGCGGCCAATTCGCCCACCAGCACCACCAACCAATTAGCCGATAGTACCAATATCCGCCGCGCCCGTTTAGGCATTGAAGGGAGCTTTTTCAGAAATTACGAGTATAAGTTTGAATACGATTTTAGCCGAGGCAACGGCTCGGTGGCGGCGGGTATCACTGACGCGTATATCAATTGGAAGCTGTTTGACCCGTTCGCCGTCAAGTTTGGTCAATTTAAAGAACCGTTCAGCTTGGAAGAAGCCACCAGCAACCGCTATTTGACTTTTATCGAGCGGAACATGGCGGTCAATGCCTTTTCTGACAACCCCAACGCCTATAAAGTCGGTTTCGGCGCCAATTACAACCACGAGCGTTTTGCCCTGATGACGGCGGTACAAACCGAGCCAGTCGGAGGCGGTTGGGCTTATAATACGTCGGTCAACAGTAACGGCAACAATAACCGTAACAATGGCGCGGGCGATACCGGTTGGGATGTGACAGGCCGTCTGGTGGGTCGTCCGTGGCTACACAGTGAAAGAAAATTCTTGCATATCGGCGCTTCAGGCTCTTATCGATCGGTCAACAACAATTATTTAGGCAATGGCACCTTTAATAACGGTGGCATGACCTTTACCGGCACAGCCGCTAACGTTGACCGGACCGCCCTGCTGAACACGGGCAACTTGACCAACGGTGTCTTGGGCACAACGGGCTTTAGGGAAGTGAATAGCATCACCCGTTTTGCCGCCGAATCGGCGTTTGTTTATAAATCTTTTTCCGCACAGACCGAGTATTTACAAACCAATATTGACGGTACGGGTTATGGCGCTGGCGAAACCTTAGACGGCTATTACGGTTATGTGAGTTATTTCCTAACAGGCGAATCACGCGTTTATAAGGCCAAAACCGGCGCATGGGATCGCATTAAGCCCGCCCATAATTTCGACATGAAAACCGGTTGGGGCGCTTGGGAGTTGGCATTCGGTTACGACAACCTCAACCTGACCGACAACCTTATCAAAGGCGGTTCGGCGCAAACGGCGAAAGCGGCGTTAAACTGGTATCCTAATTCGCACATGCGCATGATGGCCAACTACGTTCATGTGCTGGACATCAACACCAGCAGCAACAGTAATGCCAGAGCCTTGGCCTTTAATGGCACCAACTTAGATATGCTGGAACTACGCGCCCAAGTAGATTGGTAAACGGTTAGGGCTTGGAGCCGGATAAACTGGGGTTAAGGTTATCCGCCTAACGCCAAAAAGCAAAAAGGCAAGCAACCGAAAAGTTGCCTGCCTTTTTATTTGCCCATAAAACCGATAGCCTTTAAGCAATGGTTTTATGGCTATAAAAACTAAACTGACACGCGTTTAGCTTTTCATTTTCTCTTCCAATTGCTCTTGGCTCAAATGCCTGACCGCTTCGCCTTTAATCATAAAAATCAGGTGTTCGCAAATATAGCAGGCATGGTCGCCAATGCGCTCCATCGCCCGGACTGTCCACAAGACATTTAACGTCCTTGTGATGTTGCGCGGGTCTTCCATCATGTGGGTAATCAATTGCCGGACGATGCTGTCATATTCACGGTCTACGTTTTCATCTTTGCCGGTAATCAGGGTGATGTCGTCGATGGACATCCGTGCAAACGCATCCAAAGCACCATGCAACATCTCCTTGACCAAATCCGCCATGTGCTGGAGCTCATAATACTGGGAGCTTCTGCTGTCCGCGTCAGACAACTGGATGGATATTTTGGCGATACGTTCCGCCAAATCTCCGACAATCTCCAGCTCGTTGATGATTTTAATGACTGTCAACAACAGGCGCAAATCAAAGGCAGTGGGTTGGCGTAAGGCCATTATCTGGGTACATTCCAAATCAATGTCCATTTCCATCGCATCGACCTGGTTATCCTGTTTGATGACCAGTTCGGCAACTTCCATGTCGTTGGTAGTGAAGGCCTGGATAGCCAGCTCTATTTGCTGCTCGACCAAGCCGCCCATCGTCAGGACCTTATTGCGTATATCCTCAAGCTCCCTGTTGAATTGGCCGGATATATGATGCCCTATTTTGCTGTTGTCCATTCTTATGCTCCTGATTAGCCGTAGCGACCCGTTATATAATCTTCAGTCTGTTTCTTTTTGGGGTTGGTGAACAACTCGCTGGTCGTGCCCATTTCGATCAGCTCGCCCATATACATAAACGCGGTGTAGTCGGAGACCCGCGCCGCTTGCTGCATATTGTGGGTGACGATGACAATAGTGTATTTTTCTTTCAACTCGTTAATCAGCTCTTCGATTTTCAGTGTCGAGATGGGGTCTAACGCCGAGGCGGGTTCGTCCAATAACAGGACTTCCGGCTCAATCGCGATGGCCCTGGCGATCACCAAGCGCTGTTGCTGGCCGCCCGACATACCCAAAGCGTTGTCATTGAGGCGATCTTTCATTTCGTCCCAAAGGGCCGCCCCACGCAGGGCGTTTTCAACAGTCTCTTCCAAAATCCGTTTGTCGTTGATGCCTTGTATCCTCAACCCATAAGCGACATTCTCAAAAATGGATTTCGGGAAAGGGTTGGGCTTTTGGAACACCATGCCGACCCGACGGCGCAAGGCCGCGACATTGACGCTTTTATCGTAAATATTTTCGTTATCCAGCAAAATCTTGCCTTCAATGGTGACATTGTCAACCAAGTCATTCATGCGGTTGATGCAACGCAACAGGGTTGATTTCCCGCACCCGCTAGGGCCGATATAAGCGGTGACTTTTTTCTTGGCCATTTCCATGTTGATGCCATGCAACGCCTGTTTCTGCCCATAAAACAGCTTTAGGTCTTCAACCTTGATGCTGGTTTCATTGGTTTCCTGGTGTTTTCGCGGCTGCTCAAAACAGAATTGATGTCGATGGCATGTGTGCGCATTTCTTGTGCTGTCATTGTTTAACCTTCTAAGGCTCGGT
>JAQTNZ010000429.1 GCA_028713595.1 Methylovulum sp.
AGATGTCGATCATCAAGGCCAATTAGAAGAAATTCTAATTGCACTTTGGCAAGGAATTAGGCCGGCATTGTCTCAAGGTGAAAAAGGTTTTCAAATTGAATTGGAAAAACAAGCTGTATTACAAAGTATTCGTGAAGCTTGGTTTTGTCCAGTCACACGCCGACTTCTGCCGGTAACATTTCGCGGAATAAGCCCCTATTTGCCTGAACCGTATGTGCCCGATGAAATGGTTTTGTGCACTAAGGTTACAATGCCCGAATTGCCAAAACCATGTTGGTTTGGCTGTGATCTGAGTGAGGCAGATGGCTGGCTAGAAACGAATACCGAAATCGCAAAATTACGCACATTAGGTGCTTAGTCTGATATCAGTGATCGTATAGCTTCGCATACACGTTACCTTCGGGCTATGGAACACTCTGCCCAGTTGTCAGGTTCTGAACTGACTAAACGCGAAACGGCATTTAAAAACGGACAAATCAATTTACTTAGCTGCTCCACGACTATGGAAATGGGAGTGGATATCGGGGGGCTGACATCGGTTGCAATGAATAATGTGCCTCCGCATCCTGCCAACTTTCTTCAACGGGCAGGACGGGCCGGAAGACGGGGCGAATCAGCGGCTTTGAGTTTCACCTTATGCAAATCGACTCCGCATGGGGAATCGGTCTTCAATAATCCAATATGGCCATTTGTTACAAGACTAGCAATGCCTCTGGTGGCATTACAAAGTGAAATAATTATTCAAAGACACGTCAACGCAATGGCATTAGCCTGGTTTTTAACCGACCGAGTACCACATAAAACCCATAAAGTGACTTCCGGGTGGTTTTTTGAATCCATACAGGAAGGCGAATCCGCACCTTGCGATATTTTTTCCAACTGGTGCGAAAATCAAGCTTTATTGATCGAACGCCTCACTAGAGGCCTATTTTTCTTAACCCAGCGCAGTATCTTTGCAGGCCGTTCACCAGAATATCTGCTTGGAGGCTGTATCGAATCATTAACTGGTGCTATAAGCAAGTGGCGTAATGAGATTGGCGGCTTGCTTTCACAATATGAAATATTGAAGACCCAAGATGGCAAGAGTAAGCCGGAGCAAGCCGTTCAAATTCAATTAACCAGATTGAGAGGAGAATATTTACTGGGTGTTTTGGCTAATATGGGGTTTTTACCCGGTTATGGTTTTCCGACTAATGTAGTTCAGCTAGTTACTACCACATTGGAAGATTTGTCGCGTAAAAATACTCATGGGTTAACTGTTCGGGAAGATAATCGAGCCAAGAGGGCAGGGTTTCCGAGCCGGAATTTAGCCATTGCTATTCGTGATTATGCTCCGGGAACAGACACTGTACTCGATGGGCGGGTATATCGCAGTGGAGGTGTCACTCTAAACTGGCAAATGCCTGCGGAGATGGATGGGCTACCGGAAATACAAAATTTGCGATGGGTTTGGCGTTGCAAAAGTTGTGGTGAAAGTGGCACAAGGTTGATCATGCCAGAAAGTTGTCCCCATTGTGGCGAGCGAAATGGCTCAGAACTATCGCGTAATAGATATATTCAACCCGCAGGCTTTGCGGTGAATATTCGTTGTAAACCGCACAACGATATAACCATACCGCAATACATTCCGGTTCGTGATCCTATGATTTCCATAAGTGGGGCAGATTGGATGCCCCTTCCAAATCCGTTATTAGGGCGGTTCCGATCAAGTAATCAAGCTGAACTTTTCTATCGGAGTGAAGGCTTGAATGGCAATGGCTTTGCACTTTGTTTGCGTTGTGGGTTCGCTGATTCTATGACATTTGATGGAGAACCACCTGTAACCATTAAAGGCCATAAACGTTTGCGCGGTGGAAAAATGGATGATCGGGAAAGAGAATGTCCTGGCAATAATGAAGATTGGGCAATTATTGACGGTATTTTCCTGGGGATAGCTACAAAAACCAATGTATTTGAATTGCAGCTTCGAGATTCTAATGGCAAGCCTTTGGATAAAACAACGGCTTATACATTGTCAGTTGCACTACGTCAGGCATTGTCAGAGTTATTAGGCGTCGAGGAAAGTGAAATTGGGGCTCACGCGGCATCAACACGAAATTGGCAAGGGCAGCCTACTTATAGCATCTATTTGTTTGACACCGCTACTGGCGGTGCAGGCTATGTCAATCAAGCCGTACCTCATTTAACTAAATTGTTAAATAAAGCCGAGTCAATTTTACATTGCCCTAATGAATGTGATTCTGCATGTCAGGGATGCCTGCTAACGTATAACACCCAACATCATAGTGGTGACCTTAATCGCCATAGCGCTCTTACTTTGTTATCGCTTTCGTATCTGAATTCTTTTGAGATACCCAAACATATCATGGCATTTGGCTCAGAGAGTTGTTTGGAAATGGAACCACTCATTCTGGCTCTGAGCCGGGAATGGCAAAAGCAACCAATTTCATTAGCTAGGGTATATCTTGGTGGTGATGTCTCTTTCTGGGAACCATTAGCATGGAGATTATGCCGTGAGCTGAGTCGGTTACATGATGCAAATCTAAAGCTACAAATTGTTTTACCATCGGATGGATTAAAAAAATTAAGTTTTAGTCAACAGTCAGAGATTGAAGCACTAGCAACTTATGTTAATGCTGAAATCTATGTAACAGAGTGCCTGTCTACAGAAGGCATTTCTAACTTACCTTTAATTCTAGAGCTAGGTTCCGAACAAATTGATATCCGCTGGATAGCCAGTTCCGAGGTCGCACTGATTCCATCCCAAAATTGGGGAAATGGTGATTTTGATGTTCAATATGTTTTTGCTCGATTAGATCGTCCTATTGCCATTCGGCCAGACAATTCAACATTAATCGATGTTAAAAGCTTACGCAGACCTCAACCCGGTTTGATGGAGTTAAAAATATGTCAGGATATTAATGGCCCATCAATTTCATTTGGTGAAAGGGCATGGGAGTTTGTGATAAAAAATATGCCAATGTTTACAGAAATTCTGAATGGAAAGGCTGAGATTTTGGAGGTCATTTATTCTGATAGATATTTAAGATCACCATTAGTAATAATGTTACTGCATAGTTTTATTTCCGAGTTATGTGTTTTTTCTGGAGGCATCAGCCCAAAGACTAAAATATCAATAAATACCTCTAAACTAGAGCGTATAAATAGTGAGGCTCCTAGATGGCTTTATCATGATTGGTGCAATGCGCAAGATAGAACAGAAACCGTCACCTCTTTATTTAACCTGAGTTCGACATAAAAAAGCGGCCTATTGAAAAATCTGAAAGAATGGGAGTTCTGACACAACCCCTTTCTTTTCAAAGGCCGCCGACGATGATTTTATACCAACTTTTTTGTGATGCTGAC
>JAQTNZ010000430.1 GCA_028713595.1 Methylovulum sp.
ATGCTCTAAGCGGTCAAGTTTTCGGTTTTTGGAGCTTGGGTCTCTTGACCGAACCAAGCGGGCAGGATGCCCGCGCCCCTCTCAATAAAAACCGAAAACTTGACCGTTTGAAGTATAGAGCCTTGGCGCAATATAGGAAAAACACGATATGACTGCTGTTGTAAACAAGCGCATTTCCAGATTTGTCGGTCGTATTCCGCTAGCCGTTGCCGCCATTGCCGTGGGTGTGCTGGCGTTGCTCGGCTGGATGTTTGATGTCGCTCTTCTCAAGACCGCCTTGCCCGGTCTGCCTCCCATCAAGCTGAATACTGCTGTGTCTTTGGTTTTGGCCGGCCTCTCATTATGGGCCGCCTGTTGCCTCCCCTCCTGCCGTTTTTATCAAAGAGTCGCCCAGCTTTGTGCGGGGGGCATATTGCTCATTGCCCTGATGACGATTGGCGAATATCTTACTGGTATGGATTTTGGCATCGACCAGTTATTCGCCAAGGACATTGTTAATTTTCTAGGTGATATTCCAGGCAGGATGCCTTGGCGGGTCGCTGTTTGCCTGGTCATGTTGGCCCTGGCCTTGTGGCTTTTGGTCTGGGACAGCCGATTTTTTGCCAAGGCGATACAAACACAGGCTTTTGTGGTGGCGCTGACCGCAATTTCGGGGCTGGTCGGATATGCCTACGACATTGCGGGTATGCACCAAATGCGGCAAGCTTTTTCACCGATGTCACTGAATGCTGCGGTGGCCCTTGCCCTGCTCGGCCTCGGCATCGCCTGTGCACGCGAAGAGTTCCTGTTCAGGCAGATCATCACCAGCGACAGCGTGGCGGGAAAGGGGGTGCGGCAGTTATTTCCCGCCGCCATCGGTCTTCCTTTCGTCACTGGCTGGCTGGTCGTGCAAGGTTCCCGGGCCGGTTACTTTAGCGAGTCTATTGGCGTGGCCCTGTTTGCGGTAATCAACATGGGTGGGCTTGGTGTCGTGGCACTGTGGAATGCCAATATGCTCATCAGGATTGATGGTCAACGCAAACAGGCCGAAGACAAGCTGCTCAGCACTTCGCGATACTCCCGCAGCCTGATCGAGGCCAGTTTGGACCCGCTGGTGACCATCAGCAGAGAGGGCAAGATCACTGATGTGAACGAGGCGACGGTGCGGGCGACCGGAGTTGTCCGCGAGGAGTTGGTCGGGCGTGACTTCTCGGATTTTTTTACCGAGCCGGACAGGGCGCGCGAGGGTTACCATTCTGTCTTTGCCAAGGGTTCGGTTAAGGATTATCCGTTGACTTTGCGGCATTTATCCGGGACGCTGACCGAGGTACTTTACAATGCCAGTGTGTACCGCAACGAACAGGGCGACGTGGCCGGGGTGTTTGCTGCCGCCCGCGACATCAGCGAACTTAAGCGGACGGAAGCAAAAAACCGTTATTTGGCGGCCATTGTCGAATCCTCGGATGATGCTATTATCGGTAAGACACTGGAGGGCATTATTACCAGTTGGAACCAAGGGGCGGAAAGGATGTATGGCTACACGGCGGATGAAGCGATGGGCCAGCCGATGTCGCTGTTGGTCCCGCCAAGGCATCAGGATGACCTGCAACGGATCATGGATGCGCTCAAGGGCGGCAAGCATGTGGAGCATTTCGAGACCCTGCGCAGAAAAAAAGACGGCACAGAGTTTTATGTGTCCCTGTCCATTTCTTCGATCAGCGGAACGGGGGGCGGTATCATCGGCGCCGCCACTGTCGCACGCGACATCACTAAGCTTAAACTGTTAGAGAAGGAGCGGGAGCAGTATTTCAAATTCTTCCGGCTCTCGATGGACCCGATGTGTATTGCCGACCCCTACGGCTGCTTTAGGCAGGTCAACCCTGCGTTTGTGCTGCTGACCCACTTTGAAGAAAGCGAGCTGGTGTCCAGGCCGTTCCTGGATTTCGTCCTGCCCGAAGACCGCCAGGGCACCTTGGATGAAATGAAACTCCAAGTCAGCACCCGTCCGTCGATGAATTTTGAGAACCGTTATGTCTGCAAGGACGGACAGGTGGTGTTCCTGTCATGGACGGCCTATTTTGACAACAGTGATGGGGTCACTTATGCCACGGCCCGCAACATCACCGAACGCAAGTGCGCAGAAGCGCAATTGCGCAAGTACAACGAACATTTGGAAGAGTTGGTGCGGGAGCGTACCGGAAAACTTGAAACCGCCAATCAAGACCTGGAAGGGTTTGCCTATTCGGTCTCCCACGACTTACGGGTGCCGCTACGCGCAATCGATGGCTTTTCGCGCATCCTGTTGACACGTTATGAAAACCAGCTTGACGATGAAGGCAAACGCTATTTGAATGTGGTGCGTGACAACACCAAGAAAATGGGGCAGCTCATTGACGATATCCTGGCCTTCTCCCGCATGGGGCGGCTGGGGATGTCGGTGTCCGAGACCGATATGGAAAGTCTGGTACGCGAAGTGTTTGAGGAGCTTACGCCCTGCTTTGCCGGGCGCGGGCTAACCTTGGATATCAAGCCGCTGCCGCCTTGCCAAGGCGACCCGGCTATGCTGCGCCAAGTCTGGGTCAACCTGTTAAGCAATGCCATCAAGTTCACCCGGCCCAAAGCGTTGGCGTTGATCGAAGTGGGCGGGCGCACCGAAGGTGCGGAAACCCTTTTCTACATCAAGGACAATGGTGCGGGTTTTGACATGCAATATGCCGAGAAATTGTTCGGTGTGTTCCAGCGCCTGCATGGGGTGGAGGAATTCGAGTGGACAGGCATTGGCCTGGCCATCTTCAAGCGCATCATCACCCGGCATGGCGGGCGGGTCTGGGCGGAAGGCAAAGTCGATGAAGGCGCAACATTTTATATCTCATTACCTAACTGAAAGGCGGGACACATGGCTACTTTGACGGATGACGTGGAAATTTTGCTGGTGGAGGACAATCCTACCGATGCCGAATTGACCATGTTGGCATTACAAGAACGCAATCTTGCCAATAAGCTGGCATGGGTAAAGGACGGCGCCCAAGCGCTGGAGTTTGTTTTCGCGACCGGCGCCTACGTCGACCGCAAAGCCAAGAACGGGCCGCGGGTGGTGTTGCTTGACTTGCGGCTGCCCAAGGTCGATGGGCTGGAGGTGCTGCGCCGCCTTAAGGCGGATGAGGGCACTAAGAGAATACCGGTGGTGGTGCTGACCTCATCCAAAGAAGACCCGGATGTGAAGGCCTGCTATGACTTAGGTGTCAACAGTTATATCAGCAAACCCGTGGACTTTGATGAATTCACAAAAGTTGTGGCAGAGTTGGGGCTTTATTGGCTGCTGATCAACCATCCTCCCGTTCCAGGCAGTTAACTATGGATAAGCCGATTGAGGAATTGCGT
>JAQTNZ010000431.1 GCA_028713595.1 Methylovulum sp.
GTGCGCGCCTTAGCTCCCAAGGCGCGCCCTACTGCGGGTATTCTTAAGCGGGAATCATGCAGGAAACAGCCAAGATCTAAAAAGCTAGTAACTATTCAGCGAAAATAAATAAAAAAAGTACTTGACACGTTTTTTGTGGCAAAAAATCAAAATCCATGCAGCCCGCTGAACGGATGTTAACAAGCCAATCACGCCCTATTACGAGCCAATTCCGCCAGTTCATATCGATCAACCTAGGCTGCCGGCATCTAAAAAATCACCAGCCGCATAACGCAGTCAGGGCGACAAAAATCGCCTTTTAAAACAGGGTTTATAATAGTGGCTATTGAAACCTAGCCCAAGTATGCCCAGTTGACTGTTGATAATATAGACGTTGATGCAACGATAAAAAAAGTTCAGGAACTCCTTGCCCAGGAACCGAATCTTTCGTTTGCCCTGCGTTCAACGTTGGATGTGTTGTTATTGGTGGTGCAATTATTGGCCAACCGGTTAGGCCTTAACAGCCGCAATAGCAGCAAGCCACCTTCAACAGATTTTGTGAAAGGTGACAAAAAAACCAAAAACGCCAATAACAAACCTGGTGGACAAACCGGAAGGGTTGGAACCACCTTAAGCAAAGTGGACGACCCTGATGAGATCAAACTACTCGAAGTGAACCGCGCCAGCCTTCCGCCCGCGGAGTACCGCGACATCGGTTTTGAAGCACGCCAAGTGTTTGATATCGATATCCAGCGTATCGTCACCGAATACCGCGCCCAAATCCTGGAAGATGAAAAGGGTAACCGCTTTACCGCACCGTTTCCATCACAGGTTACCAAGGCGGTTCAATACGGTAACGGCGTTAAGGTACAAGCGGTTTATTTGTCGCAATTCCAGTTGCTTCCCTATCAGCGGGTCCAAGATTACTTTAAGGAACAAATCGGTTTGCCGATCAGTACGGGTTCCGTATTTAACTTTAACCAACAGGCGTTTGACCTGTTGGCGGAGTTTGAGCTAAAACTGATCGCTAAGCTGATTGCCTCCCCCTTGTTGCATACTGATGAAACGGGTATCAATATAGGTGGCAAAAGACAGTGGCTACATTGTGCCTCAAATGACCGGCTGACCCTGTTTTATGCCCACGCCAAACGCGGCATTGAGGCGATGGATGCAAAAGGAGTATTGCCCCTGTTTGAAGGCATCCTCTGCCATGACCATTGGAAACCTTATTACCACTACACGGGATGCCTGCACTCGCTCTGCAACGCACACCATCTGCGTGAACTGGAACGCGCGTACGAACAGGACGGGCAGCAGTGGGCGAAAGCCATGCAGGACTTGCTGCTGGACATCCTGACGGATGTCAAAGCCCAAGACACCCACGCGCTGCCCACAGAAAAAGCCCAACACTATACCGAATGCTACCGTAACCTACTAAAGCAGGCGGAAATCGAATGCCCACCACCGCCCGCGCCGCGACAACCTGGGCAACGCGGGCGGGCAAAGCGGAGTAAGGCGCGAAACTTGTTGGAGCGCTTGCAGCTCTTTGAGCTGGATGTACTCAGGTTTATGGTCAATCCGATAGTTCCCTTCACTAATAATCAGGGGGAGAACGATATTCGGATGACCAAGGTGCATCAAAAAATATCAGGGTGTTTCCGGTCTCAAGAGGGGGCGGATATCTTTTGCCGTGTACGCAGTTATTTGTCTACGTGCAGGAAAAATGATGTTTCCGCAACTCAGGCGCTGACGCTTTTGTTCGACGGCGTTTTACCTGATTTTATACTTTGAAAAGACTTGGTGATTTTTTCTCTTAAAATTACGCTGAATAGTTACGTTTTTATTACCATGAAGGACATGAAGATAATGAAGGGGGTGATTAGGTGCGTATCAGAGACCCGTGCTTTATAAACCGTCTCAATACACAGATGAAGTCAGTACAGCAATATCTTCAAGTCCTTCATGCTCTTCATGCTCTTCATGGTGGAAATAAATGACATTTTTTGAAATCAGCCCCCTAATTGATAATCGGCAAGCCTGTGAATCTGTGGTGATTTATTCTTGACAATCACCTAATATGATAGACTTTCTTCTCCATGCCATAAATTATTTATAACTCTATGTCATCACTTCGCTTTATCGCACTCATTGCAGGAATCGTTTTGCCTTGCTCGATAAAGGCGGCTGGTTTGACCGCTACAATCCCTTATGATTTCGAAGCTCATGGGCTCGCTGATTTTCGCTATCTTCATGCAGATAGCCGTCAAAGCTGGATAGATCAGGGGCTTGGCAAGTTTCGCTATGGCGCCGCCGATAATGGCAATGATTTATTTCGAGTAGATAAAGCGGCCTTAGTCATGCAAGCCCGACTGAACTGGGACTGGACCGGTATAGTTACGGCTAAGTACAGCAACCGCCAGAAAAATCCTGTCGATATAAGCGAGGCCGTATTATTGTTTCGCCCGGTGAGCACATCGGCTTGGCGATTGAATGCCCGATTGGGCGCTTTTATGCCGCCGATCTCCCTGGAAAATAGCGGGACCGCTTGGAGCAGCCCGTATACACTCACTAATTCTGCAATCAATTCTTGGGTGGGGGAGGAGTTGAAAACCTTTGGCGGAGAAGCGCAACTCAGCTATCAATTTGCAAGTGGCGATAAAGTTAACCTGTTTGGCGCGGGGTTTGGCAATAACGATACCGCCGGAACCTTGCTGGCCTGGCGCGGCTGGAGTATGCATGATTATGTAGCGACGGTGAATGATCGCTTGCCCTTAACAACTCGCGCTAATATTTTCCAATTATTCCCCCGGCAAGCATTGCAGACTCAACCCTTTATCGAAGTTGATAGCCGTCCGGGCTATTATGCGGGCATTAGCTTGGAACGCCCTGAATTGATTAAGCTTAGAGCGCTTTATTATGATAATCGCGCTCGTACAAATGCCATCGATCATGGACAATATGGCTGGCATACGCGCTTTTGGAGCCTAGGAGCAAAAATGGACTTACCTTGGCAGACGACGTTAATCGGACAGGGAATGTTGGGGCGAACTCAGATGGGTAGGCAGACCAGGGGGTTATTCCCGGTTGATAGCGGATTTTGGGCAGAATCCATTCTTTTAAGCAAAGCAATAGGTTCGCATCGGCTCAGTGTCCGACATGATCGTTTCGGCACCACTGAACATGATTTATCAGTACGACCTATCAATATTGAACCGGAATATGCGGAGGCTGCCAATATTGAACAAGGTTATGCCTGGACCCTAAATTATAATGTTACGCTGATTGAACACCACCAGTTAAACTTCGAAGTTTCGACTATTTATAGCGACCGTAAAACTCGCTTGCTTTTGGATGAAGCGACAGGACAAAGGGAAAC
>JAQTNZ010000432.1 GCA_028713595.1 Methylovulum sp.
GAAAACCTACCAATACCCGATCTTTCTTAGCCACATATTTAACCCCCATCCGCGCTTTGCGCCGATAGCCCCAATGCGGGCCTTGCAAAGGCTCCCAAAGCTGCGGGATAACCACCTTGCCAATGCGTTTGAATTGCTCGACCAGCAATTCTTGTTTGATGCGGATTTGCGCCGAGGATTCGACATGCTGGAAGCTACAGCCGCCACAAGTGCCATAATGCGCACAGGCCGGCTCGACACGGTCAGCGGCGCGGCTGAACAGCTTGACCACCTTGCCTTCGGCATAATCTTTCCGGCTGTCAGTATAGACAAACTCCACCGACTCGCCGGGTAGGGCTTCATCAATAAAAATAACTTTGCCATCAACATGGGCGACACCTCGCCCATCATGGGCCAAGGATTCGATAGTGACGGTAACGGGGGTTTCGGGTAATTTACGGGTTCTGTTTCTGGTGCGGGCCATGCTTTAAGTATATTAATCAATAAGGGTAAAAGATCGCCTTGGGCGGGTATGGTTAGAGCTTTAAGCCTAAGCCCCACCAACAAGTGGGCTTAGGCTGTTTAGCCATCATAAAGCCAAGGTCATCCTGGAAACACCCCTGTCGATAAGTAGCGGTCGCCACGGTCACAAACAATCGTGACAATCACCGCATTTTCAAGCTCCGCCGATAACCTCAAGGCCACCGCCACCGCACCGCCGGAAGAAATGCCGGCAAAAATGCCCTCTTGTGCCGCCAGCGCACGGGTGGTTTGCTCGGCAGTCGTTTGGTCAACATCAATGATCCGGTCAATCCTTTCCGTGTGGTAAATCTTGGGCAGATAATCTTTAGGCCAACGGCGGATGCCCGGAATTTTAGAATTGCCTTCCGGCTGCACCCCGATGATTTGGATATCCGGGTTTTTTTCCTTAAAAAATCGTGAATTGCCCATAATCGTTCCGGTCGTGCCCATCGAGCTGACAAAATGGGTGATTTGCCCTTGGGTGTCGCGCCAGATTTCAGGGCCCGTGCCTTCATAATGCGCCCGAGGATTGTCGGGATTGGAAAATTGGTCGAGAATCTTGCCCAAGCCTTGGGCTTCCATGCTTCTTGCCAAATCAATCGCGGCTTCCATGCTACCGGCGGCTGGGGTCAGGATAATTTCCGACCCATAGGCTTTCATGGAAGCGCGGCGTTCTTCGCTCATAGTGTCCGGCATTATCAAGGTCATCTTATAGCCTTTGATGGCCGCCACCATCGCCAAGGCAATGCCGGTGTTGCCGCTGGTCGCCTCAATGAGGCGGTCGCCGGGCTTGATGTCGCCTCTGGCTTCGGCATGTTTGATCATGCTCAGAGCGGGACGGTCTTTTACCGAACCAGCCGGATTGTTGCCTTCCAATTTAACCAGGATAGTGTTGGAAGTGACACCGGGTAGCCGTTGCAGCCTGACTAAAGGCGTATTACCGACAAAAGAGTCAATAGTTGGATAATTCATGGCTATTTCTGCATAGGAAAATGAAAAATCAGATTATCCCATAAAAACGCCGTTTAAAAATTGCGTTTTCTTAATACATTAGGAGGAAGACTAAAAAAAGCAACCGTAGGGACTGGCCCTAAGGTTGCTGCAAATGCGCCCTTGAATCACGTTGCTTAAGCGACAAATGTTATCTTTTCAACAGCATGTTTGATATTTGACATAACATTATCCAACTCGGCATGGGATTTTAGGATAACAGTCAACACGGCTTCTTTGCCAGCTTGGGTCATCAGGATGTAATTCAGCGAGCTTTTAATCATGACATGCTCCAAAACCCCGCCGGCGAGGTCATGGATGCTTTGCATCCCCACAGAATTTAACGCGGCGCTGACAGCACCAAAGGTGTCCTCATTCATATCGTGCGGCAACGCTGAGGCAATGACCAGGCCATCGGTTGAAATAAAAGCGGAACCTTGGATATTAACGCAGGTATTGTTCAAATCTTCGAGTATCGAGTTCATGACAGTATTCCTAGGTATGAAAAGGGAGGGGAGATCTGGTAGGCTGTCGAAGTTGACTATTTGAAAGATAAAACCATTGTTGCTTCATGGCAGGGCATATTATCAAAAATAGGCCGCTAATTTAATGGGTTGCACAATTTCACCAAGCCTAAAAATGGTTATGATTTAACAAAAAGCCACTATTTCCCCAGCCCGGTAGCGCACTGCGGCCAACCAGACAGGCCGCGTATCTACAGTACCAATAAAAGTAAATAAATACTATTAATTAGTACACAGATAAAAAGTGACTTTTACACATAATAGGCAAGCCAACGCATTCATGGGCGAATTTTCTTAAACAAACCAAGCGGCTTGCGAAAAAAATTAGTTTTTTCCAGATGTTATTTTACCCGCCGCCTCCCAACTTTTTTATCCATTTCCGTAAAAACCACGCCAATGATACCCAGCCGCACTACCATTGAACCGAGCTTTACCCACTATGTACAACATTTGGCAAACAATTTATATGCCATAACTTAATTGCTTATATTCCTTAACAAAAAAGCCAACACAGCTTATGCCAATGTTGTCCGGCCAACAGGCCCTAAGCAATTACTGCTTTTTTTCGCCTATCACCGCGCCAGCCCCTCACTAACCCGACAAAAATCCGCCCAACCACAGGAAATCCCTTAAAAATAAAGTGGTATAGGCCATTTCGTCTGGCCTTTAACACAACCTTATCTCAATAAATGTTATTATTGGCACTGATAATGCCCATGATAAACCGCTAAAATGATGCCCAGCATCTGCCCACAACGCCGATAGCACCTATCCGCCAAGCAACTATGGAAATAAGATGACAGTAAAAATAGTGTATTACCAAGCCAAAGACGGCAATTATGGCGATGAATTGAACAAGTGGCTTTGGCCTAAGTTATTTGCCGATTTAATTGGCGGCTATTGTTTGCATGGCGCCGAATTTCAAGAAGATAACGATAAAGAAAACAAACTTTTTTATGGCATTGGCACGCTCTTGGATGCCCGTATCCCCAGCTCCCCGCGCAAAATCATTTTTGGGGTAGGTTCAGGGTACGACAACCTCCCCATCATTGACGACAATTATTCAATATTTTTTGTCCGCGGCCCCTTGACCGCCAAGGCGTTAAATCTGGACGCTTCCCGTGCCTTAACCGATCCGGCCATTCTGTTGAGGAACTATTTTGAACCCCGCCATAAATTACATGCCATTTCTTTTATGCCCCATATCGGCTCGGTAACAGGCGACTTTTGGCAAGACGTTTGCCAAAAGCTCAACATCAATTACATTTCGCCAGCAGGCCATGACGTGGCAAACATCTCCCAAGCAATAGGCGCATCACAACTGTTAATCACCGAAGCC
>JAQTNZ010000433.1 GCA_028713595.1 Methylovulum sp.
GATGCCATCCCTGGCATCTGGATTCCGGCAATCCCTGCCGGAATGACGGGTATTTTTAAGGCCGCCATGCTTATTAACGGCTTGCCGTACATCTTTAGCAAAAGACCCTGAAACCCATATAGAGCCATAAATTTTAGACGGCTCCAAGCCCGACAAGCCAAACGGTTTCCGTTGGTGGTGATCCTAACAAATCGGCCAAGTGGAATAGGCCGCTATTTACTGGATTTTTATAGCTTCCTTTTTGCGCGTATACTTAAGGTCAGTCTTTTAGCGCAATGGCAT
The DNA here is from genome assembly GCA_028713595.1 of Methylovulum sp. Taxonomy (GTDB): domain Bacteria; phylum Pseudomonadota; class Gammaproteobacteria; order Methylococcales; family Methylomonadaceae; genus Methylovulum. The sequence goes on from JAQTNZ010000433.1 coordinate 283, forward strand.
AGGAATTGGAATGAACACCAGCGAAATAACCCGCATGAGTAAAGTCGAAAAGCTTCAAACCATCGAAGCTATCTGGGACTCCCTTATCCATGACAATTCTGACATCGAATCACCCGAATGGCATAGTGATATTCTTACCGCCAGAAAAAAGAAAATTGAGGCAGGGACGGCTGAATTTTGCTCGATTTAAGCCGAGAAATTTTTGCAGTTGCCTAGGTACAGAACATGCCCACTCTATTAGAAAAAGTAATTCAGCAAGCCGCCACTTTGCCTATCGACATTCAGGATGAAATAGCTAGGCAATGGCTGGAAGATATTGAAAATGAAATAAATTGGCAAAAAACCTTGCAGCAGCCGCAAGGGCTGCGGTTGGCAGAATTGGCTCAGGAAGCGTTGCGTCAGTCGGCACAGGGGGAAACTGTGGCAAAAGGATTTGATGAAATCTGAATTGACCCCCGCGTTTTTGGAGCGGTTCCGCGAACTACCGGATAGGGTCAGACAGACTGCCAGAAAAAATTATCGTTTGTGGAAGCAGAATCCGCACCACCCTAGTGTTGAATTCAAAAAACTGCACACGTCCATGCCAGTTTATTCAGTGCGGGCAGGTATCGGTTGGCGGGCGGTGGGGGTAATGAAAGAGCCGGACACTATGGTATGGTTCTGGATTGGTTCGCACAGCGAATACGATAAGCTGCTTAAAAATCTGTGACACATTTCCCCCCCTCACTTGCCACACCAACAATCACATAAAATTTACGACTGTAGAGACGAAAGCACGCAACGTCTTGAAGCCTATAAACGTAAGCTTATCTTTGGCGAAGGTAGCTAGACGTTGCGGTGCAACGTCTCTACAGGGGTTAGTGCGAGGCTTTGGTGCATTGCCATTAGCCCAATAAAAAACACCGCCGTTTTGCCCAAGCAACAAAACGAAGGTGTTTCATCATGCGTTTTGGTTATTTGGCGATTTTTACCAGCCAGCCTGTTTGGTCGTCACAGCCCAATACCGCAGTCGCCCCCACATTGATCCTGGCAAACTGGCCGTTTAATTTGGCGGGTAGTTTGGCGGTGATCTTATGGAGAGTCGAGGTGCTTTCCAGCTTAAAGGGCAGGGGTTCGCCTTTTGCCGTCAGCTTGATGGTTTCAGGGTTGACCCAAGCGGGCATTTTGATGATAAATTCCGCTTCTGCCGGTACTTCGATGTTATCGGTGGCGTTATAGGGTGTCAGGTTAAAATCGGTAAAACGCGGTTTTTTACAGGTTATTTCGGTTTCTTCAGGACTATAGGCTAACGCCGTGCCAAACGCCAATAGCGTGGCCAGCACAAGCTCGGATTTAAGCATTGTTGTTATTGTCATTTTAAACTCCTCAGTCGAATGGCGGTGTTGTTGTCAGATGCTCACACCACCGCCCACTTTAATGAGTTTTGTGGGCAAATTCAACTAAATCCCTAGTGTTTTGTTCGGGAATGCTGATGGCCGTGTCTTTTGCAATGTTTGGCAGTTAGGGTCTTTAACAACAGCCGCCGCCCGGATGGCACTGATCCTCATGCACGGCCCCTTTGGTCGCCGCCACGGCGCGTAGGGTTCCGGTGGCGCAGTCCCAAGGCTTGCCCGCTTGCGCTTGGGCGGGGGCTATGCCAATGAAATCATCGCCGTAGGCGTTGCCCGTCAGCAGTTGATAATTGCGCTCACAGACCGCCATGCGTTGGCCTCGATAATAGACATGGCCTTCATCATCATAGACTTCGGAATAAGGCCCGCGATAGATAACGGCATGGCCTTTATCCAAGCAGACAGAACCGGCAGGTTTGACGGCGGTGATGGTGACGGCGCGAAACTCTATGCCTTCGACCACTTGCCAAGGTTGGTTTTCCCATTTGTCATAGCTAATGGCGATAAATCCGGCGGCCCTGAAAGCTTCCAAAAATTCATGCTCTTGCAAAGCGCCGGAGATGCAGCCGCTCCACAGTTGCGGGTCTTGTTTCAGATGCGCGGGTACGGCTTCATCGCTGATAATGTCAGAAATAGCCACGCGCCCGCCCGGTTTGACGACACGGAAAATTTCACGGATAAGCTGTTCCTTGTCACTGTCATGCACCAAATTCAGCACACAATTGGACACCACCAAATCAACCGAGTTGTCCTTAATCAACGGGGCGGTTTGGCGTTGCCGATCTTGCCAAGCGCGTAAGGCCAACAAATCTTCGGCAGTGCTGATAGGATGTTGTGCCAGATAGCCGTTCAAGGCCGCCACATCCAGCGCCAAGTCCTGGATTTGGCCTTTAACGAAGGCGACGCGGTCAGAGCCGAGTTTTGCTGCCATTTCGCCTTAGTATTTACGCGCCAGGGCCAGCATGTCATCGTTCATGTCAACCCCGATGACTTTGCCGCCGTCACCGACCAATTGTGCCGCCATATAGCAGATTTTGCCGGAACCGGAGCCTAAATCGAGCACGATATCGTCGGTTTTGACATAACGCGAGGGATCGCCGCAGCCATAGTCTTTGTCGATGATTTCTTGCGGGAGCAGGGCGAGCAGGCTGCGGTCATAATCGACCGGACAGCACAAATCGGCCTGCACACTGTGCGCACCTGCCGAATAACGTGCCAATACGCTGGTTTCTATAGTCATTGCGCTTACCTTTAAGGTGTGGGGTGTCAGTCCTGAAAAATCGCCGCGTCAGCATGTTTGCTAAGGCTGAAACCTTTCAGCTTGTTTTTGTCTGTCGTACCCGAAAAATGGGTGCCTGCCAAATCTGCACCGGCAAAATTGGTGTCTTCCAGCAAGCAGCCGGACAAATCAGCCCCCGACAAGTCGGCGTTGCTTAAATCTGCACCGGACAAGTCCACGCCTGACAAGATGGTGTTTTTCAAGGTCGCATTCGTCAAGGTGGCGTAACGCATCAGAGCGCGGTTAAGGTTGGCATCGCTCAAATCCGCCCCTGTCAGGTTGACGTTGTTGAGGCTGACGCGCATCAGGCCCATCGGTTGGTTTTGCATGTCCACGCCCCAATTGTCATGTTTGAGCTTGGTATAGCTTAAGTTGGTGCGGTCAAGATTGGCGATGAAG
>JAQTNZ010000434.1 GCA_028713595.1 Methylovulum sp.
GTGACGAATTAAATCCTTTGATAGGCTTCCTAACGTCAATCCATCCTACATACCTAATCACCCACAAACTGCACAGGTTTATGCCAATGCACCAATACCAGACAACCGTCTTGGCTACTGACGCTATGTTGTGAGCCTTCGGGATTGTAGATGTAGCTGCCCAGCGGATAAATGCCCCGTTCGTCTTGTTGCGAACCGGATAGCACATAGATATGCTCGTCACCGGTATGCCGATGCAGGGGAACGGAGGCACCGGGTTGGTAGCGGATGAGGCCGACGCTGTAGCCGCTTTCGGTATCTGCGAATAAGGTACGCAAAACCACGCCTTCGCGCAGTTGCCGCCAGTCTGTGCTATCGCCGTCTATCATTTCTGGGGATAGAAAGAAGGGCAGGGGGATTTTCGGATCGGTCATGATGGCCTTGTCGGTAATAAGGTGATGGCTTTTGCGGTTTTTAAAATTATAAGCCTTAATTTGCCAAATGCTTAAGGCCTTATGGCTTATTGTGCAAATAATTGCGCCAACCTCCAAACCCCGTAATGTCAACCGATTTATCCAGCGGATACGGTTCGCATAAAAAACCGTATTCCCAACTGCCATCCTCCATTTCCACCGAACCGATGCACAGCGGGCTTTTGATGTTGCCGATAAAGCTTGCCCAGTTTTCTTTGGGCAATTCCCATAGCTCCACTTCTATGCTTTGGCCTTGGCTGTCATCGCGGACTAAGCCTGGACGCTCCGGCGGTGCAATCGCTAGGGCGTAAAACCGATAATAGGCGGCGGTGCGGGTGGTTGCGCAAAAGCGGGCGCCTAAATCCAGCAATTGCGGGTTTAGTGGTAAACCGTGCAGGTGTGCGCCGCAGACGGCTATGCGCTGGTAGCATGAGTGGTCTGGGGGCAGGGTTTCCGGTAGGTCGCTGAGCGTGGTAAGGCGTTTGGCAATAGCCAGCAAACGGCTATCAGACAAAGCGGTCGAGAACAGTGTAATGCCAAATGGCAGCCCGTTGGCGTAAAAACCGGCGGGTAGCGCAACGGCGGCCAAGTCCAGCAGGTTCATGTAGTTGGTGTAGTAGCCAAGATTACTGTTTAGGCGGATCGGGTCGGCCAGCACGTCTTCGATACGGTAAAGGCGCGGAGCGGTCGGTACGACGATGCAGGATAAGCCTTGCAATAGCGTTGTAGTTTGGCGTTTGAGCTGTTGCAAGCGGTGCAGGGCATTAAAAGCGGCAATGGCGTTTTTGTCTTTCGCCGCCGATAAGATTTCTAGGATGATCGGATGCAGTTGCTCAGGATGCGTTTCAATAAACGGGCGGATACCCGCATAACGCTCGGCAATCCACGGGCCTTCATAGAGCAAAGCCGCCGCTTCCAGAAACGGTTGGAAATCTATTTCCACGACCTCGCCTTGTGTTTGTAGCTTGGCGATGGTTTGGGCAAATAAGGCTAGCCCTTCTGCGTCACCAAAAAAGTTGAGCTGTTCCGGTTTGGGTACACCAAAGCGCAATTTGGCGGTGGTACCGAAGTGGGCGGCTAACAACTGGCGATCACTACGGGCATAGCTGTCGTTAGCGTCATAGGCTTTGACTATGTCGAGCAGGTACTGCGCCTCGGCGATAGTCTGGCTGAAAATCGATACGCAATCCAAACTTTTGCAAGCAGGAACAACACCGCTGCAACTGAGCAAGCCGCGTGTGGGTTTTAAACCGATGATATTATTGAACGCCGCAGGGACGCGCCCGGAACCGGCGGTGTCCGTCCCCAAAGCAAAGCTGACGATGGTTAACGCCACCGCCACTGCCGAGCCGGAACTGGAGCCGCCGGAAATGTAGTCAGGATTGAGCGCGTTTTTGCAAACGCCATAAGGTTCGGGCGAGCGGGTTCCGGTCAATCCGGTGGCAAATTGATCCATATTGGTTTTGCCGATGAGCACGGCGCCTGCGTCAAGTAGCTGCTGCACCACAAACGCCGATTTTTCCGGCAGGTAGCTAAAACCAGGACACGCGGCGGTGGTCGGCAGTCCGGCGCAATCAATATTGTCTTTGACGGCAAAAGGGATGCCGTATAACGGCAAGTCATGGGGGTCTAAGCCTTCCAGCTTTTTCGCCTGCGCCAACAAGGCACTTTCGGCGTACACGTTAATCCAGATATTGTAGTCTTTAAAGTCCTTAATTCGGGCTAACGTTTGCCGGATGACCGCCGATACCGTGGCCGTGCCGTCCAGATAAGCTTGTCTTAAGGAAAATAAATCGAGGGGTAAACAATCAATAGAGGTGTTCAAAATGATTTTCTCTCCGGTTAGGCTAGGTTGAGCCATAATGGCGTTACGACACTGCGGCGATAAAACCCGCCGAATCCGCCACCGCCCCAAACACCCCGCCTTGCATTTTTATCATATTCAGCGCCGCCTGATGGTTGCCAGGGTCGGTCGCCGCGCAACAATCGGCCAGCAATAGGCATTCATAGCCACGGTCATTGGCATCGCGCATCGTGGTATGCACACAGACATCGGTGGTGATGCCCGTTAAGATAATGTTGTCTATGCCGCGATTACGCAATAACAAATCCAAGTCGGTGGCATAAAACGAGCCTTTGCCCGGCTTGTCGATAATCGGCTCACCCGGTAAAGGGGCCAATTCAGGGATTATTTCCCAACCTGGTTCGCCACGCACCAAAATCCGCCCGCAAGGGCCGGCATCGCCAATACCCGCGCCAATTTGCCGACTACGCCATTGCTTGTTCTTTGGTAAATCCGCCAAATCCGGCCTATGGCCTTCGCGGGTGTGGATAACGTGAAAACCCAGTTTGCGGCAGGTTTCCAGCACGCGGCCTATTGGCTCGATAGGGGCGCGTGTCAGCGTGATGTCATAGCCCATTTTATCGACATAACCACCTTCGCCGCAGAAATCAAACTGCATGTCGATGATAATCAGACACGTGTTGTCAGGCCGTAAATCGCCGTTGTAGGGGTAAGCGTAAGGGGTGCTAGTGACGTATCGGTTCATAGTGTGATCTCATGTGGAAAAAAACGCGCCAGACAAGTACGGTTGTAGGCTGTGACCGTTGATGGTTTGGCATAACTTACATCGTTGCATACAACAATAAATGCATTATCAGTGCCAAGCCTCATTGCCATTAACTTAATGATTTGTGGATTCAATATCAACAAGATAGCGGCGTAGGTCGGGTTAGCGCTAGCGTAACCCGACGTGTGCCGCTCAGATTCTGTCGGGTTACGCTCGCTAACCCGACCTACTGTAATTGTAGGGTATTGATAATAAAACAAAATGAATTGGCTTAATGGCAGTGGTGCAAAAATTGGTTTTTTGCACTGGATTGGTTCGTACAGGGATGG